>DASRUH010000039.1:0-15514 GCA_035655535.1 Methylomirabilis sp. (SeqCode) | reverse complement strand
GCGAGGAGGCCTGCCCCGAGGACGCCATCTTTCTCGGGAAGGAGTACGAGTTGGAATGCTACACCCGGGACGGCTTCATCTATGACAAGGCCAAGCTCAACCTCAATATCCGAGAGGCGGCCAAGCAGCGGCCCGAGGTGTTGCATCGGTTGCAGGAGGATCTGTCTCGGTATCATCAATAAAGTCCAAGGTGCAACGTTCTACGTGCAAGGTTCCGTGCCCAGAGCCGTACGGGCTCGATGGAAATCGGAAAGCAATGACGTTGCACGTTGAACGGGTAACGGAGATCACATGGATCTCGACACCCTGAAGAGCCTGGCGATCAAGGCGGAAAGCAAGATCGTCCTCCTCGTGCTGGACGGCTTGGGCGATCTGCCGCGCGCGCCGGGGGGCCCGACGCCGCTCGAGGCGGCGCGCACGCCCAATCTGGATGCGCTCGCCGCCCAGGGCGTCACGGGGCTGGCCGATCCGGTGGGGCCGGGGATCACGCCGGGGAGCGGCCCGGGGCATCTGGCGCTTTTCGGCTACGATCCGCTCACGTACCGGATCGGGCGGGGCGTGCTCGAAGCGTTGGGGATTGACCTCGAGCTCATGGCCGCCGATGTCGCCGCCCGCGGCAATTTCTGCTCCCTGGATGAACAGGGGCGTGTCACCGACCGTCGGGCGGGGCGGCTCTCTACCGAGCGCTGCATCGAACTGTCACGTCTGCTCGACACCATTCGGATCCCCGGCATCGAGGTGATCGTCCGCCCGGTCAAGGAGCACCGGTTCGTGGTCCTCTTCCGGGGAGACGGCCTCTCGGATCGGCTCACCGAATCGGATCCGCAGCGGTTAGGGGAGGCGCCCCTGAAGGTGGCGGCGAGGACCCCGGAGGGCGAGCGGACAGCAGGGCTCGTGAACGTCTTCATCGAGCGGGCGCGGTCTCTCCTCACAGACCAGCACCCCGCCAACATGGTTTTGCTCCGGGGTTTCGCCAAGCACCCGAATCTGCCGACCTTCGGCGAGCTCTACCAGCTCCGGGCGGCGGCCATCGCCGTCTATCCCATGTATCGCGGGCTCGGAAAGCTGGCCGGGATGGACCCGCTCAAGACCGGGCCGAGCGTGAAGGACGAGTGTGACGTTTTGCGGCAGCACTGGCCGCGGTACGATTTCTTTTACGTGCACGTCAAGGGGACCGACACGGCCGGAGAAGACGGGAACTTCGACGCGAAGGTCGCGGTGATCGAAGAGGTAGACCGGGAACTGTCGTCGGTCATCGCGCTTCAGCCGGATGTGCTGGTGGTTACCGGCGATCACTCCACCCCGACGACCTTCCAGGCCCACAGCTGGCATCCGGTGCCCGTACTCCTCGCGTCGCGGTGGTGCCGGCCCGACGCCGCGCAGGGCTTTTCAGAGCGGGAATGTCTCGGGGGAGGTCTGGGGCGCCTCCGGGGAAAGGACATCCTCCCCCTCGCGCTGGCGCATGCCGAGCGCCTGACGAAGTTCGGGGCCTAACGGCAAGTGTACAGTTCACCGTTCACGGTTCACAAGAAGTTCGTGCACGAGAGTAAATGGTTAAGAGCTTAGTGTCTGTGAACTGTGAACTCTGAACCGTGAACCATGAGGAGGAGACGAGGATGGGGGGAAAGACCGGAGCAAAGACCTCGGCATCGGGCCTCGACAAGAAGACCCTCCTGCACTTCCTCTACCAGATGCTCCTGATCCGGAAGTTCGAGGATAAGGCGGGAGAACTGTACGCCCGCGGCAAGGTTGCGGGCTTCCTCCATCTGTACAATGGCGAAGAAGCGGTGGCCGTCGGCGCCATGTCGGCGCTCGAACCGCAGGATGTCGCCATCACGCATTACCGGGATCACGGCCACGCCATTGCCAAGGGGATGGATCCGAAGCGGTGCATGGCGGAGCTCTACGGCAAAGCGACCGGGGTGGCCAAGGGTCACGGCGGCTCCATGCACTTTTTCGATGTGTCCGTGGGCTTCCTGGGCGGCTGGGCCATTGTGGGCGGGCATATCCCCGTGGCGGTGGGGCTGGGCCTGGCCGGCAGCCATCTGCGCAAGAACCAGGTCACCCTCTGCATCTTCGGCGATGGGGCGACGAACATCGGGTATTTCTATGAGTCCCTGAACGTGGCGAAGCTCTGGAACGTTCCGGTGGTCTTTCTCTGCGAGAACAACCTGTACGGCATGGGGACCGCAGTCCATCGCGCCTCGGCGATCCGCGAGGTGTACCGGAAGGCGGCCGCTTTCGATATCCCGGCCGAGCGCGTCGATGGGATGGACGTGCTTGCGATGCGCGAGGCCACGCTCAAGGCGGTGGCGCATGCCCGCCGGGGCGGCGGTCCGTATTGTCTGGAGGCCATGACGTATCGCTTCCGCGGGCACTCCATGGCCGATCCAATCCTCTATCGGGACAAGGCGGAAGTGGAGGAGTGGAAGGTGCGGGATCCGATCGTCCTGTTCCAGCAGCGGCTGAAAGAGGAAGGGGTCTTGATGGACCAGGACCTGGAGCATATCGAGCGGGAGACGGATGAGCTGGTGGCGGAGGCGGTCCGGTTCGCCGAGGAGAGCCCCGAGCCGCCCCTCACCGATCTCACCGAGGGCATATACGCGAATCCCTGAGCGGGGAGAACTGCCATGCCGATGCTGACCTATCGAGAGGCCCTCCACCACGCGCTCCGCGAGGAGATGAAGCGGGACGAACGCGTCCTGGTTTTTGGAGAGGACGTGGTGGCGTACGGTGGGGCCTACGGGGTCACCTCGGGCCTCGCCAAGGATTTCGGGGAGAAGCGGGTCTTTGACACGCCCATCGCCGAGGGCATCATTGCCGGGGCGGCCGTCGGCGCCGCCATGGGGGGCCTCCGGCCGGTGGCCGAGCTGATGACGATCAATTTCGCCCTTCTCGCCGCCGACCAGATTATCAACCACGCCGCCAAGGTCATGCACATGTTCGGCGGGCAGATGGCGGTGCCGCTCGTGATCCGCGCGGTCGGTGGCGCGGGAGCCCAGCTCGCCTCGACCCATTCGCAGAACCTCGAGGCAATGTTCGCCCACGTCCCGGGGCTCAAGGTGGTCACTCCGGCGACGCCGGCGGATGCCAAGGGGCTGCTCAAGAGTGCCATCCGGGACGATGACCCGGTGGTCTTCATCGAGCACGCGTTGCTCTATCGGGTCCGGGGGGAGGTGCCGGAGGGGGAGCATCTCGTTCCGTTAGGGAAGGCCGAGGTCAAGCGCGAAGGGAAAGATGTGACGGTCGTCGCCTACTCGCGGATGACGCTGGTCGCCCTGGAGGCGGCCGACCGCTTGAGCCAGGAAGGGATCGAGGCCGAGGTCGTCGACCTCCGGACGCTTCGCCCGCTCGACATGGCGACGGTGCTCAGGTCGGTCCGCAAGACCCACCGCGCGGTCACGGTCGAGGAGGCCTGGCGCTCGTACGGCATCGGGGCCGAGGTGGCGAGCCGCATCCAGGAGGAGGCATTCGATGACCTGGACGCCCCCATCCAGCGGGTGGCGGCGGTGGAGGTCCCGATGCCCTATGCCAAGAATCTCGAGCAGGCGGCGATTCCGGATGCGCGGCGGGTCCTGACGGCGGTGAAAGAGGTTCTGGGGAAAGCATGAGGGGCCAGCCGCGAGTGACGAGCAACGAGTGATCGGGGAGGGGAGAGCGAGATGGTAACCGAAGTCGTCATGCCCAAGATGGGCTACGACATGACCGAGGGGACCATCGTCCGTTGGCGGAAGCAGGAGGGGGATGAGATCCAGCGCGGCGAGATCATCGCCGACGTGGAGACCACGAAGGTGACGGTGGAGGTCGAAGCCTACCACTCCGGCGTCCTGCGAAAGATCCTGGTCCCTGAGGGACAGACGGTGCCGGTGGGGCGGGTCGTCGCCATCATCGCGGACCGGGATGAGGCCATCCCCGACGTGGACGAGAAGGCGCCCCTGCGGGGCACGGCGGCTCCGGCGGTGGTCGAGGCACCGAAGGCCAGGGCCGGGGCAGTCCCCGTCGCAGAAGGGGGGGAGCGCATTGCGGCCTCGCCCGTCGCCCGACGGATTGCCCAGGAGCAGGGGGTCGATCTCCGGCAGGTCCGGGGCACGGGCCCGGGAGGCCGGATCATCAAGGAGGACGTCGAGGCCTTCGTCGCCAAGCGGCCCGCCGAGGTCCCCCATCCGGCTCCGGCCTCCGGGGCACCTGTCCCTGCGGTCGCGGCTCAGGAGATCCCGTATGAGGAACGGGAGCTTTCTCGGATTCGACAGACCATCGCCCGTCGGATGGCCGAGAGCAAGCGGGTGGCGCCGCACTTCTATGTGACCTCGGAGATCGACATGACCGAGGCCTTGAAGCTCCGGCAGGGACTCAACGTCACGTTCGGGGATGGGGCGAAGGTCTCGGTCACGGACATGGTGGTGAAGGCGGCGGCCAAAACCCTCCTGGAGTTTCCCGAGGTGAACGCCTCGTTTGCCGAGGGGAGGCTCCGCGTCTACAGGCAGATCAACATCGGCATCGCCGTGGCCCTGGACCAGGGCCTGGTGACGCCCGTCATCCCCGACTGCGGCGGAAAATCCCTGACCCAGATCGCGCGCGAGGCCAAGGGGCTGGTCGAACGCGCCCGGACGGGACGGATGCGGCCGGAGGACTTTACGCCGGGCACATTCACGATCAGCAACCTGGGGATGTTTGACGTGGACGAATTCGTCGCCGTCATCAACCCGCCCGAGGCGGCCGTCCTGGCCGTGGGCTCGGTCGTCCAACGGCCCGTCGTCCTGGATGGCGCGGTGCGGGTGTCCGACCGGATGCGCGTGACGCTCTCCGCGGATCACCGGGTCCTCGATGGCGCGGTGGCCGCCCGGTTCCTCCATCGATTGAAAATCTTCCTTGAACAACCCTTCCACCTGGTGAGCTGAGACGCCATCCCTCCGAAACGTGTTGATTGACCAGCGCGGTGAAAGGGGGACGACATGC
Source organism: Methylomirabilis sp. (SeqCode) (assembly GCA_035655535.1). Classification (GTDB taxonomy): domain Bacteria; phylum Methylomirabilota; class Methylomirabilia; order Methylomirabilales; family CSP1-5; genus CSP1-5. The sequence goes on along the minus strand of DASRUH010000039.1, from coordinate 10,558 downwards.
CGGAGCAGTATGACCTCATCGTGATCGGGAGCGGCCCCGGCGGCTACGTCGGCGCCATCCGGGCGGCCCAATTGGGGATGAAGGTTGCCATCGTCGAGCGGGACCGGTTGGGAGGGGTCTGCCTCAACTGGGGCTGCATCCCGACCAAGGCGCTCCTCCGCAACGCCGAGGTGATTGCGCTCCTGCGTCGGGGGGAGGAGTTCGGCTTCAGCTTCGACAACCTCCGGATCGATTTCTCGGCGGCGGTCCAGCGAAGCGAGCAGGCGGCCCGGAAGCTCTCCAAGGGCGTCGAGTATCTGATGAAGAAAAACCGGGTCACGGTGGTACCGGGAGAGGGACTGCTCGCCGGCACGGGCCGTGTCCGGGTAACAAGAAACGGGCAGGTGACCGAGCTCTCGGCGGCGCGGATCCTCCTCGCGACCGGTTCTCGACCGCGGGAGCTGCCCGGAGTGCCCATCGACGGCAGGCGCGTGATCACCAGCACCGAGGCCCTGAGCCTGCCCGCCGTGCCGCGGTCGTTGCTCATCATCGGCGCTGGCGCGGTCGGCGTAGAGTTTGCCGACGTCTACAACGCGTACGGCTCCGGGGTGACGCTCATCGAGATGCTGCCGCGGCTCCTGCCGGTCGAGGATGCCGAGATCTCGCGCTTCCTCGAAAAGATCTTCGCCAAGCGCGGGGTGACAATTCGCACGGGGACCAAGGTCGAGGAGATCTCTGTCGCAGGGGAAGAGGTCAAGGTGCAGGTATCCCACGACGGGAAGCGGGAAGCGGTGACGGGCGACGTCGTGCTCGTCGCGATCGGCCGGGCTCCAAACAGCGAGGGCTTGGGGTTGGCGGAAGCCGGGGTCAAGCTGGACCGGGGCGGCTTCATCGCGGTCAACGACCGACTGGAAACATCGGGGACAGGCATCTATGCCATTGGCGATGTGGTCGCCGGGCCGCTCCTGGCCCACAGGGCCATGGCCGAGGCGATCGTCGCGGTGGAGGGGATGGCGGGGCAGGACGTCCGCCGGACGGATCCCCTGAAGATCCCGAACTGCACGTACTGCTCGCCGCAGGTGGCCAGTGTCGGCTTGACCGAGGAGCAGGCCAAGGAGAAGGGCCTGCAGGTCAAGGTGGGACGGTTTTCCCTGCAGGCGAGCGGCAAGGCAGTGGCGCTCGGCGACACCGAGGGTTTCGTCAAGGTCGTGGCGGAGGCCGAGTACGGCGAGGTCCTCGGACTGCACATCATCGGTCCCGAGGCGACCGAGATGATCGCGGAGGCCACCTTGGCGCGCACGCTGGAGGCCACGCTGGAGGATGTCCATCGATCGGTCCACGCCCATCCGACCCTCTCCGAGACGGTCGGCGAGGCATGTCTGGCCGCCCTCGGCCGCCCGATCCATATGTAAGGGAGGTCCGATGTCCAAGGTCCAAGGTCCAAGGTCCAAGGTCGAATGTATCGTGGAATGGCTCGGTCGAGCGGGATACGGCGAGGTCCTCGCGTTACAGCGGAATTGGGCGTCTGCGCGGACACAGGGGCTGGTGGAGGATTGCCTTCTCCTCGTAGAGCATCCGCCGGTGATCACGCTGGGACGGGGAGCGAAACGGGGGCATCTCCTCGCAGACGAGGATCTCCTGCGAGCCCAGGGCATCGAAGTGTGGGAGACTGAGCGGGGAGGCGATGTCACGTTTCACGGGCCCGGACAGCTCGTCGGGTACCCTATTCTTGACCTCACGCGGCACGGGAAGGACCTCCACCACTACATGCGAAGGCTTGAAGAGGTGCTGATGCGGACCCTGCATCGGTACGGTATTCACGGAGAGCGAAGTGCCGGACAGACCGGGGTGTGGGTCGGGGAGGCCAAGATCGCCTCCATCGGCGTGCATGTGACCCGGTGGGTGAGCCGGCACGGCTTTGCCCTGAATGTGAATACTGATCTCCGCTTCTTCGATCTGGTCGTCCCCTGCGGCCTGAGCGGGGTGCGGATGACGTCCATCGCCGCCCTCCTCGGGCGGACGGTGCCGGTCGAGACGGTCGCGGAGGCGACGGCGCAGGAGTTCGCAGCGGTGTTCGACTGCCGCCCGAGACCGGTCTCCCACGGGAGCCTTGCGGTCCTCTATCGGCAGCAGGGGATGGTTTGCGACGGCGCCGCGGCAGTGGCGAAGGCCGCGGGCGCGGAGTATCGTTCGTAGCTTCCTGGCACGTGCGCCGGGCATCACGATGGCGGTGATGCCCGTTTCTTGTCAGGGGCATCCGTGCTTCCGCCGGGGCGTTGTCCGATGGTGGAGCGCCGACTCGTCCTGCGGTGCGGTGTCCGTTGACCGCCGCTCCCGGTGTGGGTCGCGGTCGCTAGGTGGGTGCTGATGGACCGTGAGGGGTGGGCGACGTTCCGGGCAGGCGCGCGGGCGGCGGTCCCGGTGTGCGTCAGTTTCTTCGCCATCATGTTCGCCTTCGGGCTCGCGGCCCACGCGCGGGGACTCACCTCGGGCGAGGCACTGCTGATGTCCGCCGTGGTCTTCGCCGCCCCGGCGCAGTTTCCTGCCATCGAGCTGCTTCCTCTCGGCGGGCAGGCGGTGCAGATCCTCCTGGGGACCATCTTCATCAACCTCCGGTTTGCCGTTCTCAGCTTCGCCCTGCTCCCGCACTTCACGCGCGTCCGGAAGGCGGCGCTAACCGCAGGCGCCCAATTCATCAGTCTCAGCACCTTCGCCCTGTCGTTCCTCCGCTTTCAGCGCAAATCCGCGCCCGACAACTTCGGCTATTTCCTCGGGGTGGCGATCCCGAGCTACACCTGCTATCTGATCGGAACGGCGGCGGGGTACCACTTCGGGGTCCGCATCCCGGAGGGCTTCGGGGAGGCGATTCAGTTCATCTTCCCGGCATATCTGACCGCCCTGCTCGCGTCTGAGCTCCGGGAGGGGCGGTCGATCCTCGTGGTGGTGGCGGCCTTTTGCGCCACCCCCATGGTGGAAACGCTCGTCCGGGGCTGGGGGCTCATTCTGACGGCCGTCGTGGTCTCCACGGGAGCGATGGGGCTGGAGGCATGGTGGGAGAGCGCGTCGCCATCATCCTAGGGATGGGGCTCGGCACGTACGTGTTGCGGGTCTTCCCGCTCCTCCTGGCCCATCGTGTCCGGCTCTCGCGCCGGATGATCCGGTGGTTTCAGTTCGTCTCCTTTTCCGTCATCGCCAGTTTCGTGTGGTTCGGGCTCACCGCGGGCACCCCGTCACCCGGGTTCCCGATCCCGGGTCTTCGGGTCGTCGCGTGGGGTCTCACGATCGCGGTGGCGGCCTGGACGAGGAACGCCATGGCCGGCATGGTGGCCGGCGTCGTCGCGGCGATGCTCCTGACGCGGGGGGCATCGTGAGCTCGCTGGCCCTCGCCCTCGTCGTGGCCTCGGCCTTCTTCCACGCCACCTGGAACATGTTCGCGAAACAGAGCGAGGACAAGCTGCTGTTCCTCTGGTGGATGCTGGGGGCGGGGGGTCTCCTGTTTCTGCCGGTCCTCATCCTCGGTCCGTGGCCGGCCCTACCCCGACAGGGCTGGGGTTACATCGTGGGCTCCGGGGTGATCCACGCCCTCTATTATGTCTCGCTCGCCCAGGCCTATAACCGGGGGGAGCTGTCCCTCGTCTATCCACTCGCCCGCGGCTCCGGCGCGCTTCTCGTGGTGGGCTTGGCGGCCCTGGTGATCGGGGAGCGGCCGTCCGCCCTGGGACTCGTGGGGATCGGGAGCATCGTACTGGGGCTCCTGTTCCTGCACCAGTCCCCGGGTGGGGGCCTCGGCCTCCTCCGGGGAGCCCACGTGCCGCGGGCGCTGTGCACCGGGGTGACCATTGCAATCTACTCGACCGTGGACAAGTTGGGCGTCGCCATCGTGCACCCCCTTCCCTTCGTCGTGTACTTCCATCTCACGAGCTTTCTCCTCCTGGCGCCGTGGCTCCTCATCAGCCGGGGCCGGAAAATCCTCGTCGATCTCCCGCGCCACCGCGGGCGTGCCCTGGTTGCGGGGGGATTTCAAAACCTGTCGTACGGGTTGGTCCTGACCGCCATGACGCTCGCCAATGTGGGCTACGTGGTCGCGGCGCGCGAGGTAAACGTCATCTTTGGCGTCCTGCTGGGGGCCTGGCGGTTGCAGGAAGGAGGTGTCCGGCAGAAGCTCGTGGCCTCGGCCCTCGTTGCGGCCGGTTTGATCATCATCGGCCGCTTCGGCTGAGCAGGGAAATGGGTCTTGTGGCCCGCGGCATCTTTGCCTATAGTATGGGGCTCGCGCCGGGGAGGAAGTGATTGGAGGCGCCGTCCCCACGGACCGCGGGCTCGACGGGAGCAGCACATGGACAAAGCACGCGTGGCCATCACCGCGGGGGAGATCGCCTGTGTGCGCCAGGGGCGGGGTGAGCCGATCCTGCTGCTCCACGGGATTCCCACCTCCACGCATCTGTGGCGACACGTGATCCCGCTCCTCGCCCAGGACTGCGCCGTCTGCGCCCTGGATCTCCTCGGCTACGGCGACTCCGACAAGGCGCCCAAGGCGGACCTCTCGGTCCGGGCGCAGGCCGGGTACGTGGCGGAGTTCATGATGCGGGCGGGACTCACCCACGCGACGGTGGCGGGGCACGACATCGGCGGCGGGGTGGCGCAGCTCCTCGCCCTGGAACGACCCGAGCTGGTCAAGCGTCTCGTCCTGATCGATACGGTCGCCTACGATTCATGGCCGGGACCCGAGATCGATCGCCTGAAGGACCCGGCCTGGGACACCATCATCGAGCGGATTGACCTGCGCAAGGGTTTCCGCAAGGCGCTGCTGCGCGGCATCGTCCACCAGGACCGGGTCACCGACTCGCTCGTGGAAGAATACGTCCGCCCCTTCGACGGGGTGGAGGGCAGGCGAGCCTACCTCCGATGCGCCCGGGCCTTGAACAATCGGGATCTCCTGATCCGGGCCGGCGAGATCGAGCAGCTCGCCCTGCCCGTGCTCATCCTCTGGGGGGAGGCCGATGCGTATCAGGACGCCAAGTACGGGCAGCAGCTGGCGGATCGCCTTGCCGGTGCCCGGCTGGTGGTCATCAAGGACGCCGGACACTTCCTCCCCGAGGATCAACCGGAGGAGATCGCGCGTCTGGTGCGCGTGTTTATCCACAAGCCGCGACCCCGGTCCCCATGAGGGACGAAGATACACGTTGACGGGAGGGACGAAACCGGCTAAACTCCCCGGTTAACTTCTCCGTGGGGACGTGGAGGAGTGGAGACCGGACCTGCCGGAGGGTCGGCGTCCCCAGGGCGGGCCCAACGTGGTGCTCGCATTCCTCCATACCATGGCCGTTGCCGTGTATCTGGGGGGGACCGCATTCCTGGGGGCGGTCCTGATCCCGGTCATTCGCCGGCGGGGCCTCGATGAGGAGAGCCTGCGCCTTGTGGCCGGTGTCATCCGCATCTTCCATCCGGTGAGCCTAGCGAGCCTGGGGGTGCTGGTCCTCACCGGGGCCGTGGCGCTGACCTCACTGAAGGAGATGCTGGGAGCGGAATACGTGACGCGCCTGTTCGGCGTGGTCGCACTGAAGCTCCTGCTCGTGTTCGTCCTGATCATGATCAGTAGTTATCAGTTCTTCGCCCTCGGTCCGAAGCTGCTGCGGGGGCTGTCGCTCGAGGGAGGGGGGGCCGGCCCGGAATCGTCCGCGACACAGGGAGAGCTCCTGCAGCGTCTGCAACGGTGGAGTCTTGCGGCGACGATCGTGGGAGCAGTGATTGTCTACCTCGGTCTGAGCATGCGTCGCATCGGATGACGCAGACCATCGCGCCAGAAGGAGAAGTCGGTGAGGATTGCGTACGAGACCATCTTGCTCGAGACGAAGGAGCGCCTGCAGTTTCTGGATATCACCCAGACCGTGCGCGAGCTCCTGAGCAGGCATGCGATTCGCAACGGAATCGTCCTCCTGAATACCCTGCATACGACGGCGGCTCTGTTCATCAACGAGTTTCAAGCCGCCCTGATCGAGGACATGAAGAAAATCCTGACGAGCCTCGTCGAGGATACAGCCTACTATCGGCACAACGATCCTCAGTATTCCGACTGCACGCGGAGCAATGCCGACTCGCACCTGCGGGCCATGTTCATGGGCCGGACCCTGGCCCTTCCCGTGCGCGCCGGAGAGGTAATCCTGGGTCGGTGGCAGAGCATCATCTTCGCGGAGCTCGACGGTCCGCAGGAGCGGAGCATCCAGTTCCAGGTTCTCGGCGAGTGAGATCGTTCACGGTTCACCGTTCACAGTTCACGGCGAGGAGGAATCGTCGCATCCGCTCCGTGAGCGGTGACTCATGAGATGAGGGTCAGAGTGGAAGCGCTGTACACCCGGGCGGGGCTCGGTGATCTCTCCGAGAAGGTCGAACGAGGCGAACGCCTGACCTATGCGGACGGGCTGCGCCTGTACCGGACCCCCGATCTCACCGCCGTCGGCGCCTTGGCCAACAGGATCCGGCAGCGCATGAACGGCGACGCGACCTACTACGTGCGGAACCTCCACATCAACTACACCAACATTTGCAATAAGCTCTGCAAGTTCTGCTCCTTCTACGCGCCGCCCGGGGACCCCCGGGGCTACGTGCTCAGCCCGGAGGACATCGTGGCGCGGCTGGACGGATACCGCGATCAGGTGATCCGCGAAATCCACATGGTCGCCGGGATCAACCCGAAGCTCCCGTACCAGTATTATGTGGATATCCTCCGGGCGGTCCACGCGGCCCGTCCCGAGGCGCAGATCAAGGCCTTCACCATGATCGAGCTTGCCCAGATCGCCCGCGCCGCCAAGAAGCCCCTCCGGGATGTCCTGGAAGACCTCAGGAGGGCGGGTCTGGCGTGCGTGCCCGGCGGCGGGGCGGAAGTCTTCAGCGACCGGGTGCACGAAGAACTCTTTCGCGCCAAGCTGGACAACGAGGGATGGTTTGACGTGGCCCGAGAAGTTCACCGGGCGGGGCTCAAGTCGAACGCCACGATGCTCTACGGCCACATCGAAACCGTCGAGGAAAAGGTCAAGCACCTCCTCCACATCCGGGACCTCCAGGACGAGACCAAGGGGTTCCAGTGCTTTGTCCCGTTGGCCTTCGACCCGGCCCGGACCGAGCTCACGCACATCCCGGTCACCACGGGCCAGCAGAATCTGAGGGAGATCGCCATCGCCCGTCTTCTCCTGGATAACTTCCCCCACATCAAGGCCTTCTGGATCATGATCACGCCGCAGGTCGCCCAGCTGGCCCTCTGGTACGGGGCGGACGACCTGGACGGGACCGTGAATCACTACGAGATCACGCATGCCCTGGGGACGACGTCCCATCGCCAGGCCCTGAGCCATGAGGACCTGCTGGGCCTGATCACCGAGGCGGGGCGCGTTCCGGTCGAGCGGGACGCGCTGTACAACGTCATCGCAGGGCAGTCAGCCGTCAGCAGGCAGCCGTCGGCCGTCGGACCCATGAACCTCAAGATCGTGTCGGCGAGGTGCTGATGTCGGGAAACGGGGCCGCACCGCTCAAGGGGATCGAGGCCAAGGTCCTGGCCGGTGAGCGGCTCAGCCGTGACGATGGCCAGGCTCTTTTCCGCGTGACCGATCTGCCGTGGGTGGCCTTCCTGGCCGATACCGTCCGGCGGCGGAAGCACCCGGAGCCCGAGGTGACCTACGTCATCGGCCGGATCATCAACTACACCAACGTCTGCTGGGTCAAGTGCTCCTTCTGCGCTTTTTACCGTTTGCCCGGCCATCACGAGGGCTACGTGCTGTCGCGGGAGGAGATCTTCGAGAAGGTCCAGGAACTCGTGGATCACGGCGGCACCGAGGTTCTCTTCCAGGGCGGTCTGAACCCGGCCCTCAAGATCGATTACTACGAAGACAGCTTTCGGGCCATCAGGGCGCGCTTCCCGGTCCACATCCATGGCCTCTCGCCTGCGGAGCTTATTTATCTGGCAAAGATCTCCCGGCTGTCGTTGCGCGACACCCTGCTGCGCCTGCAGGCGGCCGGTCTCGGCTCGATCCCGGGCGGCGGCGCGGAAATCCTCGTTGACGACGTGCGCCAGGCCACCTCGCCGCTCAAGGACACGGCGGCGGAGTGGCTCGACTGCATTCGGACGGCGCACCAGGTCGGGCTTCCGTCGAGCGCCACGATGATGTTCGGGTCAGTGGAAACGGCTGCGCAGCGCGTGGAGCATCTCCTGCGCCTCCGGGCCCTACAGGACGAGACCGGCGGTTTCACCGCATTCGTGGCGTGGAACTTTCAGCCGGACGGGACCGAGCTCAATGGGAAGCGGGCCTCGGCTTTCGATTATCTCCGGACCGTGGCCGTGGCCCGGCTGATGCTCGATAATTTCGACAACATCCAGGCGTCGTGGCTCACGCAGGGGCCAAAGGTCGCGCAGATCGCCCTCCACTACGGCGTCAACGACCTGGGAAGCACCATCTTCGAGGAGCGGGTCGTCTCGGCCGGAGGGGCCAAATTCATGGCATCGCACGAGGAGATGGAGCGGGTCATCCGCGACGCCGGGTTCGTTCCCCGCGTCCGGAGCACGCGATACGAGATTCTGCGATAGTCCTCCCGGAGCCTCCCGAGGGAGTCCGGCGAGCACCAGAAAGGAGGTACGGCATGGGCACTGCACCACTGGCCGTCATGGACGTGAGCCCCGCGCTTCCGCATGCGGAGCGCGTTGACCTCCTCCCTGAGGCAAAAAAATACCAGACCCTGCACGTCGTGCTCATCAAGGCCTCGAAGTACGATGACGAGGGGTATGTCATTCGCTTCTGGAAGGGGGTCCTGCCCAGCAACACGCTCAACGTGTTGCGGGGCCTGACGGAGGACGTGAAAAGGCGCCGTGCCTTCGGAGACATCGACATCCGCGTGGATGTCTTCGATGAAACGGCGGAGAAGATTCCGGTCAAGAAGATCGTGCGGTGGAGCCGCCGCCCGGCGACCAAGATGGTCGTGGGTCTCGTCGGCGTCCAGACCAACCAGTTTCCGCGCGCCTTTGACCTGGGGAGACAGTTCCGGGCCCACGGGATCGATGTCCTCATGGGGGGCTTCCATACCAGCGGCACCGTGAACATGCTGAGCACCGACGAGCCGGAAATCCAGGACCTCTTCCGCGAGTCGATCGTCGTCGTCTCCGGCGAGGTCGAGGGGAAATGGGAAGGGATCCTGAGGGATGCACTCAACGGGCAGCTCCAGCCGATCTACTCCTTTGCCCAGGATCTCAAGAACCTCGTGGACATCGAGCGGGCGCCCATGCCCGTGGTCAGCCCGAGCTCGATGCGGCACTTCGCGCGATCGACCTTCGGGACCGTCGACACCTCCCGCGGCTGTCCGTTCGCGTGCACCTTCTGCACCATCATCAACGTGCAGGGGCGCAAGATGCGGGAGCGGAATCCCGACGAGATCGCCGAGCTGTTCCGGCACAATTACCGTACGCACGGCATTGATTTCTACTTTTTTACCGACGACAACTTCGCGCGGAAAAAGCTCTGGCGCGAGACCTTCGAAGCCCTGATCCGCCTACGGCAGGAGGGAATGAAGATCACCTATTGCATGCAGGTGGACCTGGCGCGAAAGCCCAAGGATTTCGTCCGCCTGGCGGGCGAGGCGGGCTGCTCCCAGGTCTTCATCGGCATGGAGAGCGTCAATCCCGAGAATCTGAAGGCCGAGGGCAAGGGGCAGAACAAGGTCGAGGAGTACGTGGACATCATCCGCGAGTGGCACGAGGCGGGCGTGGCCGTCCACGTCGGGTACATCATCGGCCTGCCCTTCGACACCAAAGAGCAGGTCCCCCGCGACATCCAGTATCTCATGGAGGTGATCCATCCGGACATCGCGTCGTTCTTCATGCTGACGCCGTTGCCGGGATCGCACGATCACCTCGAGATGAAGAAGCGGGGGGAGTGGATGGACCCGGATTTCAACAAGCGGGACTCTTTCCACGCCACGGTGCAGCACCCGCACATGACCGCCGAGGAGTGGACGGAGGCCTACGAGAACACGTGGAAGGCTTTCTACAGCAAGGAGAACCTCATCAGGGTCCTGGCCCAGTGGAGCCACAACCACGTCGCCTATTGGAACGTGATGATCAACCTCATCTGGTACAAGAAGGCGTCACTGATCGAGCGAGAGCATCCGATGGTCGCCGGATTCTTCCGCCTGAAGCAGCGGCGCCCCCGGCGCCCCGGCTTCCGCGTGGATGCGTGGCCGGTCCACGTGTTCAAGCGGACCAAGGACGTGTTCCGCCTCTTCGTCGCCTGGGCCCGCTTCCTCAAGGAGATGGAGGAGGTCTGGCTGCAGACCCGGCCAAAGAGCGAGGCGGAGCGGCGCTTTTCCGAGGAGATTCAACGCGTTCAGGGAGAGATCTGGCGTGCCTTGCGGATCGCGGAGTGGCAGCAGGTGTATGCCAACGCCAAGGTATCCATGCCGGCGAAGGCCCGGGCGTTGCTCGATCCCTTTGAAGAGGCAGCCTCGAAGATCCTGGTCAGCCGGAAGGACCTCGATGCCTTCCTGCGCCAATGGGCAGGCGCGCAGAGCCGGATCCAGATGCTCCGGGAGCGGCTGGTGG
>DASRUH010000038.1:0-6486 GCA_035655535.1 Methylomirabilis sp. (SeqCode) | reverse complement strand
GGTGGCGGATGACGGTCCGGCCGGGAAATGGCTCGACCATCTGTTGCGCCTCCACCGGGAAGCCTGGCAGGGACTGCCGGTGAGGGAATGGCGCGAGGCCTACGCGGGCTTTAGGGAGAGACTGCCGTCGCGGTTGTTGGTCCGGTACGTCACGTTCGATCCCCTGAACCACCAGCTCGTCTACTCCCGGCAGGACCTGGCGAAGTTCTGGAAGAGGACGTCGGAGCACGTGCGGGCGTGGCGATTCTGGCAGATCCGACCCTGGCGCGTGGTCGTCGCCTTTTTCAGGGACCTGTCCCTGACGGCATCCTTTGCCCGGAGAGCCCTCACCTCTTTCTACTCATACCATTAGCGCGCTCGCCTCTCGTTCGTCTGCGGTGACGCCTCCGCCGGAGGTGTCACATGCGCCATCAGGGGCCGGACAATGACCATCGAGGTCATGGATGCGGCGGGGCGGCGCGTGCGCCTCCCCCGGTATCCCTCCCGGATCGTCTCGCTGGTCCCGAGCATCACCGAGGCCCTGTATGTGTTGGGTCTCGAGGACCGCCTGATCGGCGTCACCCGGTTCTGTACCGAGCCCTCGGATCGCGTCGGGGGAAAGGCCCGGGTGGGGGGGCAGAAGAATCCGGATCTCGAGCGGATCCGGTCGCTGCGGCCGGACCTGGTTGTGGCCAATGTGGAGGAGAACCGGCGCGACGATGTCGAGGCATTGGAGGGGATGGGAGTTGCCGTCTATGCGACGTATCCCCGGACGGTCGTGCAGGGCATCGCGATGATCCGGACATTGGGTCAGCTCACCGGAACCGAGGACAGGGCGAGCGCCGTCGCGGCTTCCGTGGAAGCAGTGTATCGGGAGAGTGCTGAGGAGGTCCGGGGCCGAAAACGACTGCGGGTCTTCTGTCCTATCTGGCGCAAACCGTATATGTCCATCAATCACGACACGTACGTCCACGACGTGCTCGAGACGTGCGGCGCGATCAACATCTTTGCCGATACCCCCGATCGCTACCCCAAGATCTCGCTTGCCGAGGTCGCTCAACGCGACGCCGAGGTCATCCTGCTCCCCGACGAGCCGTACGCGTTCCATCCGCGACACCTCGTGGATTTTGAGCCCTTTGCCGGCTTCATCCCCGCGCTCGCCACCGGACGCGTCCACTTCGTGGACGGCAAGGTTCTCTCCTGGTATGGTCCAAGAATCGGCGACAGCCTCTGCACGCTTCGCGCCCTGCTCCGCTCGTAGGCGCCTGATGACCCATCCGACGCCGGGCAAGATTTCTTCGGCGTGCTGGTCTGGATGCACCACGATATCGCGTGCCTGCTGATCTCCACGGAGGGTGACCCGGAGCTGGCCGATCATTTTCTGAAGATCCGGAGGGCCATGTGAGAGCCTTTTCGACTCTCGATCTCCCTGAGCCAGTCCTGAAAGGCATCGAGGCGGCCGGCTTCACGCACTGCACGCCCATCCAGGAGCTGACGCTGCCCACCATCCTGGAGGGGAGGGATGTCGCGGGGCAGGCCCAGACCGGGACCGGCAAGACGGCGGCCTTCCTGATCGGTTGCTTCACCCGCCTCCTGCGCAGTGGGCGGTCGGCCGCCCCGGGCAAGCCCCGGACCCTTATCGTCGCTCCGACCAGGGAGCTCGCACTGCAGATCTATGAGGACGCCCGGCTGCTCGGGCAATTCGCGCCTCTGCGCTTCCTCGCGGTGTACGGGGGGATCGACTACGAGCGGCAGCGGGCGGCCCTGCGTCAGCCGGTCGACCTCGTCGTCGGGACTCCCGGGCGCCTCATCGACTATCTGAAACAGGGGGTCTATCACCTCAAGGCGATTGAGGTGGTGGTGATCGACGAGGCGGACCGGTTGTTTGACATGGGCTTCATCGCGGACATCCGGTATATCCTGCGCCGCCTCCCGCCGTACCACGTCCGCCAGTCTCTGCTCTTCTCGGCGACGCTGGGCTACCGGGAGATGGAGCTTGCCTACGAGTTCATGAACGATCCCGTGAAGATCTCCGCCACGCCCGACCAGCTCACGGTCCCCCAGGTGGAGGAGGTGCTGTATCATGTGGCCCGCAAGGAGAAGTTTTCCCTCCTCCTGGGGCTTCTGAGGCGGGAGCGGGGACGGAAGGTGCTGATCTTCACGAATACCAAGCGGGTGGCTCAGGAGCTCGCCGATCGACTGACCCTGCACGGCTACCAGAGCCAGGCCATCACCGGCGATCTCGACCAGCGGAAGCGGCTCAAGGCGATGAAGGCCTTCAAGGGGGGAGAGCTTCCGATCCTGGTGGCGACCGACGTCGCGTCGCGGGGTCTCCATATCGAGGGCGTGACCCATGTGGTCAATTATGAAGTCCCCCAGGATGCGGAAGATTACGTCCATCGCATCGGCCGGACCGCCAGGGCCGGGGCGCCGGGGAAGGCCATGACGCTGGCCGACGAGGAGTACGTCCTTGCCCTGCCGGCCATCGAGACCCTGATCAGTCACAAGATTCCGGTGGAGTGGCCCGGGGAGGAGCTCTTTATCGCGACCGCCCCGTCACCTCGGCCCCCGGGGGGCGAGCGGCGCGGGGGAAGGCGAGGACAGCGCCGCCGACCTCCTCGGGCGTGAACTAGCCGCCATTCCGCCCGTCAGGCTTCCCGAAAGCGAGGGTCCTCGTTCGTGGGGACCCTCGCTCTTTTTTTCGGTAGCGGCTTTCAGTCGAGTCGGCATCCGCCTTGCATTTACGGTCTCCGTGACGGAGGCAATGAGGCCAGGCTATTGACCGGTTATCACGGAGGTCTGACATGAGTCCGGTCCTCGAAATCCCCGAAGCGATGTGCGCCGACCACGGCCTGTACCAGGGCCTGGCGTGCCCCGGGTGCTCGGAAGAGCATCGCCCGGAGCACGAGAATCGGCCACCGATTCTCGACACCGCCCTTCCGCTCTGAAGGGGACATTTCCTCTGTGCGGCGTCCTGCGGGCTGCGAGGCATAGGCAGAGGCCGGCGCCCCTCCCTGCTCCCAGCGTAGATCCACACAGCATGTCCGTTGCATCCTCCGAGGCCCCCGGACGCCTGTGCGAAGCCTCCTGCTTCCCCCCCACCGGGCGGCGCCCTTGGTGGGATCCAACGGGGGACCCCTGCCCGCGGGGCAGCGAAGTTGACAATTCCCGGGGGGCGTGGTAAGTAGGAATCGACAATTGACAGTGCTACGGGAGCTTGCGGACGCAGGCTGAGAGGTCCCGGTAATCGCGGGACGACCGTCATACCTGATCTGGATAATGCCAGCGGAGGGAATCGTCGGGTCAGCGCCGCGAGGTGAAGCGCCGGTGAATTCCTGGCGCTTTTCTTTTTCCGTACTGGTAACCGTCTCACGGCCACAGGGAAGGGGAGGACCATGGGAAAAAAGGTCAAGGTCGGTCAGGTCACGGATCTCGCGCCCGGCGAGGGGAAGGTCGTCGAAGCGGATGGGCACCCGATCGCCTTGTATAACGTGGAGGGGAAGTTCTACGCGCTCCACAACACCTGCCTGCATCAGGGCGGCCCCCTCGGAGAAGGCGATGTGGACGGCACCGTCGTGACCTGCCCCTGGCACGGCTGGCAATACGATGTGACCACCGGGACCAACGTCAAGAACCCGTCGGTGAAGGTTGCCAGCTTCACCGTGAAGGTCGAAGGGTCGGATGTTCTGGTCGAGCTTCCGTAACGCTCGCCCGGCGTTCCGGTCCGGCCGGGCGGAGGATCGGCCGTCAATCGCAGGTTGCTTTTCGAGGGGTGAAGTATGAGTGAACGGTCCACCGCGGCGTTCCCCCATTCCACAAAAATCCACGTGGAGGGCTCACGGCCCGATATCCGGGTCCCGATGCGGGAAATCACGCAATCCGATACGCCTGCCCGGTTCGGTGCATCTGAGAAGAACCCGCCCATGCATGTCTACGACACCTCCGGACCCTATACCGACCCCGCTGCCCGCATCGACGTCCGGGCCGGTCTGCCTCCCCTGCGGGCGCGGTGGGTCATCGAGCGGGACGATACGGACGAGCTGCCCGGCTCCAGCTCCGCCTACGGCCAGAGCCGCCTGAGCGATCCCGCGCTGGCGGCCGTCCGATTCCCAACTCGCCGTCGGCCGCGCCGGGCCAGACCAGGCGGGAACGTGACCCAGATGCACTACGCGCGGCGGGGCATCATCACTCCGGAGATGGAGTTCGTGGCCATCCGTGAGAACCAGCGGCGGGAGCACCTGTCGGCGCTGCTCACGCATCAGCACGCGGGGGAGAGCTTCGGTGCCGGCATCCCTCCGGTGATCACCCCCGAGTTCGTCCGCGCGGAGGTCGCCCGGGGCCGCGCGATCCTTCCGGCCAACATCAACCACCCCGAGAGCGAGCCGATGATCATCGGGCGGAATTTCCTGGTCAAGATCAACGCCAACATCGGCAACTCCGCGGTCACCTCCTCGATCCAGGAAGAAGTCGACAAGATGGTCTGGGCGACGCGCTGGGGCGCGGATACGGTGATGGATCTCTCCACCGGCAAACACATCCATGAGACCCGCGAGTGGATCATCCGCAACAGCCCGGTGCCTATCGGGACGGTCCCGATCTACCAGGCGCTCGAAAAGGTGGGGGGCAAGGCCGAGGAGCTCACCTGGGAGATCGTCCGCGACACGCTCGTCGAACAGGCCGAGCAGGGCGTGGATTATTTCACCATCCATGCCGGCGTGCGCCTGGCCTATATCCCGCTCACCGCGCGGCGCATGACCGGCATCGTGTCCCGGGGCGGCTCGATTATGGCCAAATGGTGTCTGGCGCACCATCAGGAGAGCTTTCTGTACACGTACTTCACGGAGATCTGCGAGATCATGAAGGCGTACGACGTGAGTTTCTCTCTGGGGGACGGCCTACGCCCCGGCTCGATCTACGACGCCAACGACGCGGCCCAGTTCGCCGAGCTTGACACTCTGGGCGAGCTCACCCGGATCGCGTGGGAGCATGACGTGCAGACCATGATCGAGGGGCCGGGGCACATCCCCATGCAACTGATCAAGATCAACATGGATAAGCAGCTCGAGGTGTGCGGCGAAGCGCCCTTCTACACCCTGGGACCGCTCACCACCGACATCGCGCCCGGCTACGATCACATCACCTCCGCCATCGGCGCGGCGATGATCGGCTGGTACGGATGCGCCATGCTCTGCTACGTCACCCCCAAGGAGCATCTCGGCCTCCCGGACCGGGACGACGTGAAGGACGGCATCATCGCCTACAGGATCGCCGCGCACGCGGCCGATTTGGCCAAGGGACATCCCGGCGCCCAGGTTCGCGATAACGCGCTGTCAAAGGCGCGCTTCGAGTTCCGGTGGACCGACCAGTTCAACCTCGGGCTGGACCCGGATCGGGCACGCGAACTCCACGACGAGACGCTGCCCGCGGAGGCGGCCAAGGGCGCTCACTTTTGCTCGATGTGCGGCCCACAGTTCTGCTCCATGAGGATCACCCAGGACGTGCGGGAGTATGCCGCCAGCCACGGCGTATCCGAAGCGGAGGCGTTGGAGCAGGGGCTCAAGGCGAAGGCGGCGGAGTTCGTAGAGAGTGGCGCCGAGATCTACCGGAAGGCGTGACGCGGCGGGCCGCTCACGGGTCCGCTGACGGAGAGGGTCCAGGCGCGGGTTCGGGCGTACTGAGGACGATGGAACCACTGGGCCGGGCCTTCGTCTCGTTCCTGCACCAGATTGCAATCGGCGGCATGGTGGCCCTGCTCCTGATTCCCTATCGGGCCATCAGCCGCCAGTTTTTTCGGATCTGCGGCTTGATCGTGCTCCTGCTCGAGGGGCTGGCCCTGTGGCGGTCCGGCGGACAGGAGGGGATCGCCGGGTGGTCCACCGCAGCTTTTATCATCCTGCTCTCCGCCTTCACCCTGGCCTGGTTCATTCCCGGAAGCCCCGGCGCGGCGGTCCTGCACGGTGCCGTCATCGTAGCCGGGGGTGCCCTCCTGGTCGCCGACGTCCTGCAGTATCCCATTGCCGGAGCCGGGTCCCTGGGGATCGCGATAGGGACGGCGAACGCCGTGACCTCGGCTCTCCTCCTCGGGACGGCGCTGATTGGGCTCCTCCTCGGCCACCGGTACCTCAACGAGCCCCAACTGCCGGTCGCGTTGATCAGGCGCCTCTCCAATGTCTTTTGTGTAGTCCTGCTCATCCAGGGCGCGCTGCCGGCTCTCTTTACGGTTTTGGTGTACGCCTTCGGACAGTCGGACGTCACGGGAGAGTGGGTGCGCCTCTTGGGCGAGCACTGGATCCTCGTCTTTGGGCGCATGCTGGTCGGGATCGGGGCGTCGCTGGCGGTGGCGCTGGTCATCCTGAATTGCCTGCGCCTCCCCAACGTGCAGGCGGCGACCGGGTTCTATTACATCGCCGTTCTCACCGTGTTTCTCGGTGAGTTTCTGGGCCGTTACCTCCTCGCCTTCGCCTCGCTTCCCTTCTAGCGCTCATTCAAACTCACCGGCTCGACGAG
>DASRUH010000037.1:0-11241 GCA_035655535.1 Methylomirabilis sp. (SeqCode) | reverse complement strand
CCCGGCGGGCAGTGGGCCTGATCCTTGGGAATGGCCACGATGACCGCGGGGGGATGCGGATCGGTGATCCAGTTACCGGCCTCGAGCTTGACCCAGGTCCCGTCCTTGAGCTTCCACTGGACCCCTGCGTGCCAGAAGAGGTCGTCTCCCCGCGCATGGACGCCCCACTCCGGAATGAACTGGAACCCCTCCGGTGGCCCGGCCGACGCGCTTCCCGGCGCCAGCACGCAGAAGACGAGTAGCCCGAACACCACGCATCGTGCGATTCTCATCATTCCCTCCTTGTGCGGTATACCCGACTCGGTCGCTTTCATTCTTGCAATTCATGCGCCAATTGACATAAACTTCTTCCATGAACGGAGAGTCTGCGTGACCGCCGACGATACAGAGAGACGGTGGCGGAGAAGTCGCCGACACCGACGCTCACGATCGACGGAAAGGGGGAGGATCCGATGATGCGACGGTGTATCCATCTGAGAGCAGCGGTCATATTCCTGGGCGTGTTCCTGATGCTGGCCGGCTGCGGCAGGAGAACCGCGCAGACGGGAGGACCCGGGGCAGGAGCGGGAGCACCGGGCGAAGGGAAGATGACCGAGGAGCAAATCGCCAAGCAGGCACCGATCCGGGAGGTCCCGGTCACGCCCACACCCGGAGTGCGCGAAGGCGGCCCGGGAACAGGCACGGAGGGGCCGCTGAAGGATGTCTTCTTCGACTTCGACAAGTCCCTTCTCACCGAGGACGCGAAGCGGACCCTCGACGACAACATCCGGTGGCTCAGGACGAACCCGGCCGCCCGGTTCACGATCGAGGGACACGGCGATGAGCGCGGGACCAACGAGTACAACCTGGCGCTCGGGGAGCATCGCGCCAAGGCGGTGCGCGGGTATCTGACGGCCGCCGGCATCGACGACAAGCGGATCTCGACCATCAGCTACGGTGAAGAGCGGCCCTTCGTCCTCGGCCACGACGAAGCCGCCTGGAAATGGAATCGCCGGGGCCACTTTGTAGTCGTCACCCGGTAGCGAGGGGTGCGGCGCCGTGACGCAGGCGCATGTCTGCTGGCACGGAATTTGCTGCCCCTGCACGAGACCGACCCGAAACGGAGACTCGAATGGCTTCGGATCCGAACGTCCTCGTCCGGCACTACCGCCGATTCCTGCGCTTTGCCCGCTACCTGTCCGTCCGTTGCACGGTCCTTGAGGGCGAGAACACACAGCCGGAGACGCTTGCCGGGATCACCCGGTGCGTCAATGCCGGCGGCCTCGAGATCCTGCTTCCCGAGGCCCTGCCCGTGAAGTCGGTCGTATCCCTTCAGGTCTTCGAGGGCGCCCCCCTCCGCGGGCGCGTCGTCTCGGTCGGCAAGGCGCTCACCACGGTCCTCGGGCCCCGATTCCCCCACGGAGTGGCCTTCGAGGAGCCGGTCGAGCCATCCCTGGTCCGGCGATGGGTCTCTCACCCCAAGCGCCGGGCCCACCAGCGGGCAGAGATTCAGTTCCCCGTCGAGTACACGCAGTCGGGGACGACCCTGCGCGCGACGTGCCTCAACCTGTGTCAGGGAGGGATGTTCATCGCGGCCGAACGCCCCCTCCCGCCGGACACCCAGGTTTCCCTCCGCTTCACGCTGCCGGATTCCCCCCAGCCCATTGCGGTCCGCGGGCGTGTCGCGTGGGTCTCCGGGGACGACAAGGATCCGGACGTCATCGTCGGCATGGGCGTGCAGTACCTCAACCTCGAGCCGTCCGCGGCGGCCGCGATCGGCGCTCTCGTCGACCGCCTGACCGCAGAAGCCTTGAAAGAGGCGTCTCCCTAGTCTCACCTGCCTTCCTGCTTTTTTTCCTTTACCGGGAGTTCCCGTTCGGTTTAGAATGGGGTCCTTCCAGCGTAAGGCGAGGGCCTCCCTGAAGGTTTTCATCACCGGTCTGAAGACCTGGTTGGCGGGGAATATTAGCTCTGGAGAGGAGGGTTGCGATCATGCCCAGCCAGAAGATCACCCTCAGCGTGATCAAGGCGGACGTGGGGAGCTACGCCGGCCACAACCGGGTCCACCCCGAGCTCCTCAAGAAGGCCGCCGAGTCGCTCGAGGCCGCCAAGACCAAGGGAATCGTCGTCGATTACTATGTGGGCCGGTGCGGGGACGATATCGACCTCGTCATCACCCACCGGCACGGGGTGGACGCCGAGGTCATTCACGGCCTGTCGTGGGATACCTTCATGGCCTGCACGGCCGTGGCCAAGCGGCTCCATTTGTACGGGGCCGGGCAGGACCTCCTCGCCGATGCCTTTGCCGGCAACGTCAAGGGGATGGGCCCCGGCGTGGCGGAGATGGAGTTCGTCGAGCGGCCCAGTGAGCCGATCGTGGTCTTCATGGCTGACAAGTGCTCGCCCGGCGCCTGGAATTTTCCCCTGTACCGCATGTTCGCCGACCCCTTCACGACGGCCGGACTCGTCATCGATCCGAAGATGCACGTGGGATTTCAATTCGCCGTGCTGGACGCCAAGAAGGATGCCACCATCGTCCTCCGGTGCCCGGAAGAGCTGTACGACCTTCTCGTCTTTCTCGGGGCCTCGAACCAGTTCATGGTTACCGACGTGCGCCGCCGGACCGACGGAGAGATCGGGGCGGTCGCCTCCACCCAGAAGCTTAGCCTGATCGCCGGGAAATACGTCGGGAAGGACGACCCGGTCATGGCGGTCCGGTGCCAGGCGGGATTCCCGGCCGTCGGCGAGGTCGTCGAGGCCTTCACGTTTCCGCACCTCGTCGAGGGCTGGATGCGCGGATCCCACTGTGGACCGCTCATGCCCTGCGCCTTCGAAGAGGCGAACCCCACCCGCTTCGACGGTCCGCCCCGCGTCGTGGCCGCCGGGTTTCAACTGGCCGACGGACATCTCATCGGGCCGGTGGATCTCTTCGACGACCCCTCGTTTGACGAGACCCGTCGCAAGGCCAGTGAGATCGCGGACTACATGCGGCGGCACGGCCCGTTCCAGCCTCACCGCCTGCCCCTGGAGGAGATGGAGTACACCACCCTGCCGCAGGTCATGGGCCGGCTCAAGGACCGGTTCAAGGCGGGGAAGCGTTAGCGGCCACTACGCGGGACGCCTGCGGTCACGCGGACGTGCATCCGATCGGCCCTACCGCATCACGACCACGGACCCCGGGCCCGCAATCTTTTCTACCGCGGCAACGAACTCCGGTCCCGGCGTCACCGAGACGCCCTCGCCGGCCTCGATCACCACGGCCGTCGCCGGATCGAGATGGAGTCGCAGACGCAGGGGGACCGGTCCCTTGAAGTGTGCGGCGGCCGTGCGGATCTGCCGCAGCACCTCTCCCGAAAGGGCCTCCGGCCTCACCGCAATCGTGAGCTCCCCCTCCGGCTGTCCCTGGAGATCGCTCAGGGGCTGGACATCGGTGAGGAGGAGCTTCGCCACGTCCTCGCCGACGTCCACCTGTCCCTTCACCAGCACCGGATTGTCCTTCACGAGGAAGAGCATCTTGCTCCGGTACAGATCCGGAAAGGCGATGGCCTCCACGGAGCCCCGCAGGTCCTCGACGGTGACGAAGGCCATCCGGTCGCCGTTCTTGGTGGCGATTTCCTTCACGGCGGTGACAATGCCGCAGAGGGACACCGTCTGCCTGTCCCGGAGGCTGGCGAGCTCGTCGGTGGTGGCGGTGGCATGCCGCGCGCGGATCGCCTCGTACTCGCTGAGGGGGTGCCCGGTGATGTAGAAGCCGAGGATCTCCCGTTCGCCGTGGAGGCGCTGGGCGTGGGACCACTCCGGAATGTCGGCAAGGTGCGTCGTCTTCGCCTGCGCTGGATCTCCCCCGAGCATGTCCAAGAGCGAGGCCTGGCCCTTGGCGCGGTCCCTGAGCGCCGCGGAGCCGGCGTCCATGGCCTGATCCAACGACGCCATGAGCTGGGACCGGCGGGCGCCGAGCGAATCAAAGGCCCCGCACTTGATCAGGCTCTCGATCACCCGCTTGTTGACCAAGCGCAGATCGACCCGCGCGCAAAAGTCATGCAGACCCGTGAGCTTCCCCCCGGCGAGACGGGCGTCCAGGATTGACTGGATCGCGGTCTCGCCCAGGTTCTTCACCGCCACCAGCCCGAAGCGAATCTTCTCCCCCACCACCCGGAACGTGCTCCCCGATTCGTTCACGTCCGGCGGAAGGATGTCGATCTCCATCTGCCGGCATTCCTCGATGTACTTCACGGTCTTATCCGTATCCCCCATCTCCGAGGTCAGGAGGGCCGCCATGAACTCCGTCGGATAGTTGGCCTTGAGATAGCCGGTCTGGTACGCGACGACGGCGTAGGCGGCGGCGTGGGACTTGTTGAAGCCGTAGCCGGCGAACTGCGCCATGGCGTCGAAGATCTTTTCCGCCTTCGCCTTGGCCACACCCCGACCCACCGCCCCCGCGACGAACTTCTCCCGCTGTCGGGACATGAGCTCCGGGTTCTTCTTCCCCATGGCCCGCCGTAAGATGTCGGCCTCGCCCATGGTGAACCCGGCCATGTCGCCCGCGATATGCATCACCTGCTCCTGGTAGACCATGACCCCGTAGGTCTCGCGCAGGTGCTTCTCCATGTGGGGGTGCTCGTACGTGATCTTGACCCGGTCGTGGCGCCGGTTGATGAAGTCGGGGATCATGTCCATGGGGCCCGGCCGGTACAGCGCCACGAGGGCGATGACATCCTCCAGGCGTTCCGGCCGCAGCCGCCGCAAGAGGTCCCGCATCCCCGCCGACTCCAACTGGAACACCCCCGAGGTCCTCGCCTCGGAGAGGAGGTGAAAGGTTCTCGGGTCGTCGAAGGGGATCTGGTCCGCCTGCAGCGCGATCCCCCGGGTCTCCTTGATCAGCTTCAATGTATTGGCGATCACCGTGAGGGTCCGGAGGCCGAGAAAATCCATCTTGAGGAGGCCGATCTTCTCGATGGCCCCCATGGCGTACTGGGTCGTGACCTCGCCTTTGGCCCCCCGGTAGAGCGGCACGTGCTCGATGAGGGGGTCGCCTGAGATCACGACGCCGGCCGCGTGGGTGGAGGCGTGACGGGTGAGCCCTTCCAGCGACCGCGCGATCTCCCAGAGCTCGCCGAGCTCCGCCCGGGACCGGATGGCCTCCTTGAGCGGCGGGCTCTGCGCGATGGCGTCGTCCAGGGTGATGTTCAGGATGTTCGGCACCAGCTTGGCGATCCGGTCCACCTCGCCGTACGGCATGCCCACGACCCGTCCGACGTCCCGGATCACCGCCTTGGCCCCAAGCGTCCCGAAGGTGATGATCTGGGCCACGTTCTCCTTGCCGTACTTCTGCG
This sequence comes from Methylomirabilis sp. (SeqCode), assembly GCA_035655535.1. Taxonomy (GTDB): domain Bacteria; phylum Methylomirabilota; class Methylomirabilia; order Methylomirabilales; family CSP1-5; genus CSP1-5. Next base: position 5,929 of record DASRUH010000037.1, on the reverse strand, counting down.
CGACGTACTCGATCACCTCATCCCGGCGGTCGTCGGCGAAGTCGATGTCCATGTCGGGGGGCGAGATGCGCTCGGGATTCAAAAACCGTTCAAAGAGGAGGCCGTACCGTAAGGGATCAATGTTGGTGATCCCCAGGGCGTACGCCACCAGACTGCCGGCCGCCGACCCCCGGCCCGGGCCGACCGAAATCCCGCGGTCTTTCGCGAAGCGGATGAAGTCCCAGACGATCAGGAAATAGCCGGCGAAGCCGATCTTCGCGATCACCTCAAGCTCGCGCGCGAGGCGCTGCTCCGCCTCCTCCGGGATCGCCCCCCCGTAGCGTGCGTGGAGCCCCCGCCGGCTGCACTCGGTGAGGTAACTGTCCAGGGTTTGCCCCGGCGGGACCTGGTAGCGGGGGACGTGGATCTTGTCGAACTCGAGCTGGAGATTGCACCGCTCGGCGACCGCCAACGTGTTGGTGAGCGCCTCCGGGAGGTCGGGAAAGACGGCCTGCATCTCGTGCGGACCCTTGAAGTAGAACTGATCCGAGGTGAAGCGCAGACGGTCCCGGTCGGCCACGGCCTTGCCGGTCTGGATGCAGAGGAGGGCGTCGTGCGCCTTGTGATCCCCCGCATTCAGATAATGGACGTCATTGGTGGCCACGACCGCCACCCCGAGTGTTTTCGCCATCCGGAGCAGACTCTGGTTGACCGCCCGCTGGGGCTCGATCCCGTGGTCCTGCAGCTCCAGAAAGTAATTGTCCCGGCCGAAGAGATCCCGGTGCCAGGCGGCGGCCTCGACCGCCTTGTCCTCCTCCCCCTGCGCGAGGAGCCGGCATACCTCGCTGTTGAGGCAGCCGCTGAGCGCCAACAGCCCCTCGTGGTGCTCTGCGAGGAGCGCCTTGTCGATCCGGGGCTTGTAATAGAAGCCCTCGAGGTATCCCGCGGTGACCAGCTTGATCAGGTTCTTGTAGCCGCGCCGATCCTTCACCAGGAGCGTGAGATGATTCGCCCCCTCGTACTGCCCGTCCTGGGGAGAGCGCTCGAGCCGGGACCCGGGGGCGACATAGACCTCGCACCCGACGACCGGCTTGATCCCCTCCTTCTGGGCCAGGCGGTAAAAGTCGATGGCGCCGAAGAGGTTGCCATGGTCCGTCACGGCCAGGGCCGGCATCTTGCACTCCTTCGCCTTCCGGACCAGCTTGTCGAGATGGCACGCCCCGTCGAGCAAGCTGTACTGGCTGTGGACGTGCAGATGCACGAACTCCGCGCGCGGCATGGCTACTCCCACTCGATGGTGCTGGGCGGCTTGCTGGAGATGTCGTACACCACCCGATTCACCCCTTTGACTTCGTTGATGATGCGGTTCGAGATGACCCCCAGGACCTCGAACGGCAGCCGGGCCCAATCCGCCGTCATCCCGTCCTCCGACGTGACGGCCCGGAGCCCCACGACGTTCTCATAGGTCCGGGCATCGCCCATCACCCCGACCGTCTTGACGGGCAGGAGCACCGCAAAGCCCTGCCAGAGGTCCCGGTACAGCCCCGCCCCCGTGAGCTCCTCCTCCACGATGGCATCCGCCGACCGGAGGATCTCCAGCCGCTCCTGCGTCAGCTCGCCGAGGACCCGGACCGCGAGGCCCGGGCCCGGAAAGGGGTGCCGCCAGAGGATGCTGTCCGGCAAGCCGAGCTCCCGCCCGATCTCCCGGACCTCATCCTTGAAGAGCTCCCGGAGCGGCTCGATGAGACGGAAGGTCATGGTGCGGGGGAGGCCGCCGACGTTGTGGTGGGTCTTGATGGTCGCCGAGGGGCCGCGAACCCGCTGACTTTCGATCACGTCCGGGTAGAGGGTCCCTTGCGCCAGGAACTCGACGCGGCCGAGCTTGCGCGCCTCCTCCTCGAAGACCCCGATGAACTCGGCCCCGATGACCTTGCGCTTTTCCTCCGGGTCGGTCACGCCCTTGAGGGCCCGGAGGAAACGCGCCGAGGCGTCCACGGCGATGAGCGGCAGCTCGGGCCGCTCGCGGAAGGCGCGCATCACCGACACGGCTTCCCCCTGGCGCAGGAGGCCGTTATCGACGAAGACGGAGACCAGGCGATCTGCAATGGCCCGGTGGACCAACAGGGCGGTGACTGCGGAGTCGACCCCGCCGGAGAGCGCACACAGGACCCGCTCCCCGCCCACCGTCTCCCGGATGCCCTGGACCGCCTTCTCGATGAAGGACCGCATGGTCCACGTCGCGGAGCATCCGCACACCGTGAAGAGGAAGTTCTCGATGATCTGCCGCCCCCGAGGGGTGTGGACCACCTCCGGATGGAACTGCACGGCGTAGAGCGGGCGGGAGGTGTGCCGCATGGCGGCGTAGGGGGCGTTCTCCGTGTGGGCAATGGACGTCCAGTCCGGCGGCAGGCTGAGGATCTTGTCCCCGTGACTCATCCAGACCCTCGGCTCGGCCCCGAGACCCGCGAGGAGGTCCGAGGCGTCGTCGATCCGGAGCTCGGCCCGGCCATACTCTCTCGCCGCGGCGGCGGCGACCCTGCCCCCGAGCAGATGCGCCAGCGCCTGCATCCCGTAACAGATCCCGAGGACCGGTCGCTCGAGGGCGAGGACGTCCGGATCGAGCAGCGGGGCATCCTGATCGTAGACGCTGGCCGGACCTCCGGACAGGATGATCCCCCTGGGGTTGAGCCGCCGGATCGCCTGGACCGACGCGTGGCAGGGGAGGATCTCGCAGTAGACCCGGCACTCCCGGACCCGCCGGGCGATGAGCTGGGTATACTGGGAGCCGAAATCCAGGATGACGATCGTGTCCGTCATGGGCGGTGAGGGCCTGTCGATCGAGGCAGAGGCCGCCGGGGGGGTGGTGCGTCAGGCTTCGACACACCGGGTCACGACGCCCTCAGCGCCGCGACCAATCCGACCGTATATCACCTTGTGAAAATCGAGCAATAGAACAATGGACCGCAATGGAGGTTTGCGCCTACTAGATCGCTCTATTGTTCCACCCTTCGACATGCTCAGGGCGGTGAGCGGTTCGGCTGAGCTCACCGTCGAAGCCAAAGTCGAACCGCCCCTCGATCTTCCTCGGGGTGGTGAGCCTGTCGAACCACTGCTCCATTGCTCCAAAGCAAACGCACATAGTGCGTTTACTTTAGCTCTCCATGCGGTAATTGGGCGCTTCCTTGGTGATGATCACGTCGTGGACGTGCGATTCGCGCAGGCCGGCGTTCGTGATCCGGGTGAAGCGGGCGTTCCGCCTGAGCTCTTCCACGCTGCGGCACCCGCAGTAACCCATCCCGGACTTGAGACCTCCCACCAACTGGTAGACAGTCGCTGCGAGCGTCCCGCGGAAGGGGACCCGCCCCTCGATCCCTTCGGGGACCAGTTTCCCCTCCTCCATTTCCTGCTCCTGAAAGTAGCGGTCACGGCCGCCCCGCTGCATCGCCCCCAGCGACCCCATCCCGCGGTAGACCTTGTAGCTGCGCCCCTGATAGATCACCGTTTCCCCGGGGCTCTCTTCCGTGCCGGCGAAGAGCCCGCCGATCATGACGGCATGCGCTCCCGCGGCGATCGCTTTTGTGACGTCTCCGGAGTACTTCACCCCGCCGTCGGCGATGAGGGGAACCTGGTGCTCGTCGCTGACGCGGGCGCACGCGGCGATGGCGGTGATCTGCGGGACTCCCGCCCCGGCGACGACCCGCGTGGTGCAGATCGACCCGGGACCGATCCCTACCTTGATCCCGTCCGCGCCGGCTGCGATCAGGTCCTCGGTCCCTTCGGCGGTGGCCACGTTCCCGGCGATGACCTCGGCCTGCGGGTAAGTACGCTTGATCCAGCGGACCGTGTCGAGGACCGGCTGCGCGTGGCCGTGGGCCGTGTCCACCACCACCAGATCGGCTCCGGCCTTGAAGAGCAGGGGAACCCGGGCCTCGGCATCCTCCTCCACCCCCACGGCCGCCCCCACCCGAAGCCGGCCCAACACATCCTTGCACGCATGGGGGAATTTCCGCCGCTTCTCGATATCCTTGATGGTGATAAGGCCCTTGAGCCGGAACTGCTCGTCCACGACCGGAAGCTTTTCGATCCGATGCCGGTGGAGAATCTCCTTGGCCTCCTCCAGCGAGGTCCCGACCGGCACGGTCACGAGACGGTCTTTCGTCATCACCGCCGAGATGGGGAGGTCGAACTTGGTCTCGAACCGGAGATCGCGGTTGGTGAGGATTCCCGTGAGCTTCCCCTCTTCGTCCGTCACCGGCACCCCGGAGATGTGATATCGCTCCATGATCTCGAGCGCATCGTAAATCTTCTGGGTGGGGCGGACCGTGATGGGATCCACGATCATCCCGCTTTCCGACTTCTTGACCTTATCCACTTCCGACGCCTGCTTCTCCGGCCCGAAGGCGCGGTGGATCATCCCGATCCCCCCTTCTCGCGCCAATGCGATGGCCAGGCGCGCCTCGGTCACCGTGTCCATGGCCGCCGAGACGAGGGGGACATTGATGAGGATCCGCCGCGTGAGGCGCGTTGAGACGTCGACTTCGCGGGGATGGATTTCCGATTTGGCCGGGATCAGCAGGACGTCGTCAAAGGTGAGCGCCTCTTCGAGCGGCCCGCGTATCATTGGACTACTCCTCTCATTGCCCAGAAGTTGAGATGTTGCCCTACCTTACCACGATATCTGGTACCGGTCAACAGCCCGTCACCTCAGATTCCGATCGCCTCTCTTGCCGCCGCGAGCGTCGCGCGCGCCACCTTGCGGGCACGCTCCGTCCCTTCCGCCAGGATCTCCTCCACCCGTCCCGCTTGTCCGGCGAGCGTCATCCGCCGCTCAGCGATGGGGCCCAGCACCGGGAGCATGTGCTTCAGCAGGACCCCCTTGCAGTCGAGGCAGCCGATGGCCGCGGTCCGGCACCCCGGGACCACATAGCCCTGCCGCTCTTCCGCGGGCGTAAAGATCTTATGCAAATCATAAACCGGACAGACGTCGGGGTTGCCCGGATCGGTTCGGCGGACGCGCGCCGGGTCCGTGACCATCGGCTTGATCTTCTCTTCGACCACCGCGGGGGGATCCGAGAGGTAGATGCAGTTGTTGTAGCTCTTCGACATCTTGCGGCCGTCGGTCCCGGGAATCTTCGGAAACTCGGTCAGGAGCGCCTCCGGGATAGTGAAGACCGGCGTGTAGAGGTGATTGAACCGGCGGGCGATCTCGCGGGTCAGCTCGACGTGCGGGAGTTGATCCACCCCCACCGGGACAAAGTTGGCCTGATAGATCAGGATATCGGCGGCCTGCAGGACCGGATAGCCGAGGAACCCGAAGGTGCTGAGGTCCTTGGTGGTCACCTCCCGGAGCTGCTCCTTATACGTCGGGTTCCGTTCCAGCCACGGCAGGGGGGTGATCATGGAAAAGAGCAGGTAGAGCTCCGCGTGCTCCGGCAGGCGGGACTGGATGAAGAGGACCGCCTTTTCGGGGTCGATGCCCGCACTCAGCCAGTCGAGGACAATCTCGTGCATGTACTCGCGGAGGTGGCCCGCATCGGCATAGTCGGAGGTCAACGCGTGCCAGTCTGCGACGAAGAAGTAACATTCGTACGCGTCCTGGAGCCGCCTCCAGTTCTCGAGAGCCCCGTACAGGTGGCCCAGATGGAGCCGCCCCGTCGGTCGCATGCCGCTCAGGACCCGTCCCTTCCGCATCCGACGCTCCGCTCTCCCCCGCTAGAGCAGCAGGTTCTCCACCATGGCGATCATAGGCCAGATCACCCGTCCCACCGTCCCGGTCAGGATCAGCACGACCAGCAGAGCCACGCGGTACGGTTCCATCCGCACCCGGCTCCCGTCGAGGGGAGGGATGGGAATCATGGGGTCGCCGAGCCTTTCGGCGACCCAGGCATGGGCGTACTCGTGAATCGCCAGGGCCAGGAGGATCGGTGGGGTGATGATGATCAGATGGCGG
>DASRUH010000036.1:0-14849 GCA_035655535.1 Methylomirabilis sp. (SeqCode) | reverse complement strand
CGATCCGGTCGCACCCCTTGCGGGTGAAGACCGCCTGCTGCACCGCCAGCTCCTCGGGAGTGCCCCGGTAGAGCCGTCCGCCGATCTCGGAATACTCCCCCTCGTTGTTCTCACGGACGATCACGAGGTCGATGTCCTTCGGGGTTCGGCCGACGAGGGGGGATTGCACGCCCCGGAGCAGGCGCACGGGGCGCAGGTTGACGTACTGGCGAAAGCCGCGCCGGATGGGGATCAGGAGTCCCCAGAGCGAAACGTGGTCGGCAACGCCGGGAAAGCCGACGGCGCCGAGGTAGATCGCGTCGAATTTGTTGAGCTGCTCCAGCCCGTCCTCGGGCATCATGCGTCCGGTCCTGGCATAGACCTCGCAGCTCCAATCAAAGGTCACCCACTCAAAGTCGAAGCCAAAGCGCCGCCCCGCCGCCGCCAGAACCCGGATGCCCTCGGGGACCACCTCCTTGCCGATCCCATCGCCCGGGATCACCGCGATGCGATGATTCATCGTGGACCTCCTTCGGCCCCGCTCCTACTGCTGCTGGACGAAGCGAAGGTAGATGGACACGGCCTTCTCATGCGTCCGCAGCTCGTCGTGGGTGAGACCCGGCACTCGTACGTTCTCTGCCCCCGAGAGGGCCGGGCTGTCCTGATCGCGCACCGGCACCCAGAAGAGCCACGGGAGATACAAGACGTCGGTTCCGGTCCCGTCGTATATGGTCATGGAGCGGGTCGGGCCGGCGGTCTCCCGCTCGCCGCCGGGACCGTTCAGGTGCATCAACCAGGCCGATCCGGGGGCCAGCTCGTCACAGCCCACGAAATCTCTCCACCCGATGAGCCAGATCAGCCAGAGGCGTCTGCACACGGTGGTCCCGTGGTTCGGGCCGGCGATGGCCACGAAGGCTTCGACGGACCGGGCCAGCTCGGAATGCTGGGCCAGCATCCCCCGGGCGAGCGTGACCCCCAGGGAATGGGCCACGAGGTCCACCTTTTCGGCGCCGGTGTATGCCAGGACCGCCTTCACGAACACGGCCAGGTCCGGGATGTTTGTCTGATTGTCCGTGTGGCACTGTGTCGCGGAGGGGAGGTCCGTGGTGGACCTGCCGTTGTACGAGAGGGCCCAGAGTTCCCGGAGGGAATAGCCGGCGTTCATGAAACGCTGCTTCACGCTTCGCCCCGGCTCATCCCAGTCGCCCGCATCACGCGTGTTGCCATGGACAAAGATGACTGGATGGCGGCGGAGGGGGGACCTGCCCGCACCGCCGCCCCATCCCCCGAGGCGGTATCCCCATTCCTGGTCCTGGAGGAGGGGAAAGTCCGCCGGGAACGTCGCCCCCGCGGGGAGCGGCCGGCAATGTCCTGCCTTGTGCATGGCCGTCGCGGGTCCGGGAGGCCACGCCACCAGGACGAGGCAGATCATCCAAGGCCCGGAAAGCGCCCTTCGCCGCACCGCCGCGCTCACGGTCTCTGGCGCATACTGTGAATGACGAGCCACGATCGGGTAACTGTCTCAGGCGTGCCTGGGGTTCGGGTGGAGTCGCTCAGGAGCCCGGCGACGCCGGTGACGCGGATGGCGGGGCAGGCGGCACCTGGTCCGGCTGTTCCGGCGCGATCTTGCCGTAGGCCACGAAGATGCGCGCCGTGTCCATGCCGTCCACGACGCACATGCGACCGCCCTTTCCTTCACCCTTCATCGCCGCGATCTTGTCCTTTAACTCCCGGACGACCCGACTCTCGATCTGATCGACGTGCTGAATGACGTAGAGGTGTGCCGGGACGGCCAGAAGCCGCGCGAGGTGCTCTCCGTCCTTCCCGCATTTCTTGAACGACAGCTTCCCCTTGGTCGTGGCTCCCTTCAGGAGGACGGCCGTTGCCACGCGGTCGCCGCCGAGCTTCACCCTCGTCGTGAAGATGTCGGTTGCGGCATCCCCCTGGTCGTGCTTTTCCAGGGGGTCGCCGAGGATGTCCGCGAAGAAGGCCCGGACCTGGTCTCCTGCCAGGTCGAGGGGAAGGAGGCGCTTCACCTGGCGGGGATTGATGTCACGCGCCCTGGCAAAGGAATCGATGTCTTCGATGAACACCTCCTCCGTCATCTCGATCGTGTACTCGTCCACCGACTTGCTGATGGCGTCGAGCGCCGACAGCTTCGCTTTGATTTCGTTCGTCAGCGCGGCCCATTTGACGTTTGCAGTGCCTTTCACAGGGGCGCCTGCCGGCGCGTTCTTGACTTTGATCGCCTCCATGGGTGTGGGGAAGGTATCCTGAAGAGAGGCCAGGCACCTGTGGAGCCAATCAATATACTCGTCCTTCCATTGCGGGAGGTGCTGTTCTTCACGAAAGGTCCCGGCATCCTTGGCCGAGTGGAATTCGCCGGTGACCTTGTCGAGGAGGATGTTCCCCGACACGATTATTTCGTTGATTCTCTCTCGCGCTGCGTTGTGGCTGGTTTTCAGTTTCATCGTCCCTGTGTGTCCCGGAGGTGGACGCCGCCCCCCCCTGCTCTTCGGGACCTGGCGCATCGTCGGAGTCTCGATTATAGGAGAAAGAGTGTTCCTCTGCCAGCGGGATATTGAGCTGCCCATCCTCGGCTCCGCGCCTCGTTGCACCCCATGCCATCACTTTCACGTGTTGATTCTGCGGGCCTCTCAGGGTCGCTTTTTGTGTCCGGTCACCGCATCGAGGACGTCGAGGCACAGGTCTGTCAGATAGGGTATCTGTGGGCCGGTGTAGAGCCACCGATGCATCGTCTCGCGGGGGAGCACGAGTCCGGCGACGGCGACCCACACGATGCCTCCCAGAATCGCTCCCGCCGCCAGGATGAAGATCACGAGGGTGAGAAAGAGTGGCACCCGTCCGGTGGTCTGGATAGGCTGATCCGGTGGTCCCAGCATTATCGGCGCGAGCGCAAAGCCGATGAGCAGCATCAGGCCCAGCCCGAATGCAAAGGCGAAGACGAAGACGGAAAGGAGGGCCAGCACATCCTTCAGGCCCACCCGCCTCTCGCTCGGCATGGTCAGCACGACGCCCAAGGTCCACGCCGAAAGCCCGCGGTGGCCGCGGGAGATGAGTTGGATCTGGCGCGAATTCTCCGGTCGTGCAACGGGGTCACCGATTATCTCCTTCTCCGAGTATTCAGGTTTCGGTACCCCCCAGCCACGGTAGCATAATGCAGTCCCGGCTATTCCGCAATCTCTCGCCGCGATGTCCTTGACGCGTTTCCAAAAGCTATGCATAATTCGTGGTGCTTACCCCCTTGAATGGCTGGTCGCAGTGGGGGGTCCGATTCGAGGGTTGCCCCGGTGCCATCCCGATGACAACCGGGTGGCTGCGGGAACCGTGCAGCGGAGCCCGGCATCGCATGTTTACTCGCCGCTATGACCCTGTGTTCCTTCGCGGGATCTTCGACCAGACGCGGATCCTGCGGAAGCCCATAGCCACCATCATGGTCGGCTATCACGTGCTGCCCTACATCCTGGTCGGGCCGGACGTGGAAATGGAGCGCCGCGCCGTCGAAGTCCGGGGCAAGATCCGCGTCTCACCCCGTCTGGTGATCCGGCCCGGCGGCGTGGAGCAGACCTACGGGGAGGTGTTCGGCGAGTCCGAACTCATGGATCGCACGCTGGTGGGACGCTTCTTCGCGTTCCGGTACGCCGCCAAGCGGCATGCAGTCATCGAGAATGAGGACCTGACGATCCGCCAGGCCGAGGGGGATCCCGAGGCCCGCGTCGAGCGGATCCTCGACGACCTCGCGAGGCGCGAGATCCTCGACACCGCCCTGATTCTCTCACCGGACGTCAAGTTCTACCCCGTCTCGCTTGACCGTTTCCTGCACGAGATCCTCGACCGCGAATTCGCCGACTGACTCCGGCCTGTCATCTGTTCTGCATCGTCTGTGCTCCGGTCAATTTCTCGCTGACCTGCCACAGCCGCCTCGCCAGATCTCTGTCATAGGAAGGCTTGGATGACGCGGCGGGCTTTTGGTTGACGAAATATTTCCCGGTGACCTCTTCGACTTCCGGCGAGGTGGCCAGGTAGAGGGGCGTCTGGGCGCCTTTTTCGGGGCTCACCCCGACGATCTTGGTCACGAATCGCAGCGGGGTCGGCAGGAAGTCGGCGAGCAGGTTGGTGGCGACGGAGCCGGGGTGGAGGCAGTTTGCGGTCACCCCGGTGCCTTCGAGCCGGCGGGCCAGTTCGTAGGTGAAGAGGACGTTGGCGAGCTTGGTCGAGGCGTACACACGGGTGGGGCGGTAGAATCGCTCGGACTGCAGGTCATCGAAGTCGATGGATGCCCCATGGTGGACCTGGGAGCTGACGTTGACGATCCGGGCCGGGGCGCTGGCTTTCAGGATATCGAGGAGCAGGTGCGTCAGGAGAAAGTAGGCGAGGTGGTTGACCGCGAACTGGGTTTCGAAGCCCTCACCCGTGACGGTGCGTTTCCGGGGGATGATCCCCGCGTTATTGATGAGGACGTGCAGCGCGGGGACCTTGGCGTTGAACGCGGCCGCGAGCCGGCGGATGTCGTCTTGCGAGGAGAGATCGGCGAGCAGCAGGTGGACCGAGGCGTTCCCGCTTTCCCGCTTGATCTCGGCCAACGTCGCCTCACCGCGCTCGCGGCTGCGACAGACCATCACCACGGTCCCCCCCATCTTCGCCAGTCCGAGGGCCGTGGCCTTCCCGATCCCCGCATTCGCCCCCGTCACCATACAGATCCTGCCACTCATGGATTTGGCCGTGACCGCCATAGGGATGCGTCTCCTTTTTCCAGATGAGGATCCCCGCCCGCCGGGGGGGAACCCGAGTGGTGAAGGATGTGACCACCCTTGGTCTGTCACTGCGAATCGAGGAATGACGCCCCGAGAATGGATCCGGGTACTGAGGTCAGCCAGCAGGTGTGATTGCCCACTCCATTATAGTCGCTCAACTGCAAAAGACATAGTACAGAATGAGAAATCGCGATCTGTTCTGGTCGGGGGCGCTCGATTATTGTACCACGGCTTGGTGCAGGAAATTCTGGACAGATAGAGTGGGTGTCGCTATGATGTGCGCGGTCGGGGTCGACACAGGCCCCTTCGTGTCCTCGCCTGCAATGGGGCAGGCCTGGGCGGACCAAGTCCGGAGCCGACTTCGGCGGTCGGCTTCGGGCTGGCGGGAACTGGGCCCGCGATGTGGGGTGCGCCGAGAGAGGAGGTGGTCCAGCCGTGGAAATATTAACGGTGATCTGTGAGGTGGTGGCCTCCTAGGCCAGCGCACCCGAAAGGATCCCGGGTGGCCGCCTGGGAAGGCCCAGGCACCACCGGCCCCGATGGTCCCGCTTTCACCGGCGGGGCGGCCCGGTAGCTTCGGCACCGACCGCAGGCATCATCGGGGCTTTTCTTTTTGGGGCACGGCCTTGGCGAGATCGCGGAAAGGCAAGTTGAAAGTGCGTTCAGAATGAAAGGGCGAATGCAGTGTCAGACGAGGCGACGGAGAGTCAAGGCCGGGAGGGCGGGCAGCAGGGAGGCATAAAAAGTTAATTGGGGGCTCCCCTATGGGTCAGAGGCCCGCCCCCGAGGCCCTAGCTTGAAGGAGAGAGGCTGTTAAGTTCCCCTTCGTACCTTTAGATGTAGCAAACGGCATGCCAGTTTCATCCCAGCCTCGAGCACGTGTAAGCATTTGATTTTCCAATGGTCATTTTTCGGAAAGAGCCGGCAGATCATTGAAGCTGTCCGGACAGGCGGCGGTGGTGTCCGAGAATCGTGCGATTCCCGACGCCGATCGACCTTCCGGGGATTCCCGTCATCGGCAATTTGCGGAGTCCGCGCCGTTCTTGTTGACAGCCGGATGTGTATACTGTATCCAGTATACACCCATCTCCCGGTAGGAGCCTCCCGTGAAGATCCAGATCCACCGACCGCTCCGCGAAGAGGTGTACGACGCCCTCCGTCAGGCCATCGTGAGGGGCGAGCTGTCGCCCGGGCTTCGGGTGGTCGAGACCGAGGTGGCCGGCCGGCTGGGGATCAGTCGGACCCCGGTCCGGGAGGCGTTGCGCAAGCTCGAGGCCGAGGGATTTCTCTCCAAGGGTCCGGGGAGCAGCCTCATGGTGAGCGCCATGTCGCCGGAAGAGGTGGAGGAGACCTTTCGCATCCGCGCGGTGCTCGAGGGGTTGGCGGCGCGTTTGGCGGCCGAGCGGGCGACGCCCGAGGGGATCGAGAAGCTCGAAGGGATCCTGAAGCGGTCCGAGGCCCAGATGGATGGGGAGGCGCCCGAGCGGCTCCTGGAGTGGAACACCCGGTTTCACGACGGGCTCAACGCCTTGAGCGGCAGCGCGCAGCTCCAGCAGCTCCTGCAGGCGATCCACGACAAGATTCTGCGCTACCGGCGAATCACGCTTGGGGTGGGGCGGAGCAGCAAAGTGTGGCTGCGGGAGCACCGGGCGATTCTCCGGGCGGTGAAGGAGCGGGACCCGGGGCGGGCCGAGCGGCTGATCGCGCAACACGTCCTCCGGAAGAAAGAGACCGTGCTCGCGTATCTCAGGAATCGGGGGGAGAAGGGGAGGGAAGATAAGCGATGGACAGGATAGAGCTCCTCACCGGCAACGAGGCGGCAGCGCGGGCGGTCCGATTGTCCAAGCCGCAGGTCATCCCCACCTATCCCATCACCCCCCAGTCCCCCATGTTGGCAAGCATCGCCGGGGACGTCGCGGCGGGGGTGCTGAAGGCCGAATTCCTCAACATGGAGTCGGACTATGCCGCCATGGCCGCCGCGGTCGGGGCCTCCCTCGGCGGGACTCGGGTCTTCACGGCGACGAATTCCCAGGGGCTGTTGTTCATGGCCGAGCATCTGTACACCGCCTCGGGGAGCCGGTGCCCCATCGTGATGGCCGTCGTCAATCGCGCCATCTCGGTCCCCCACAGCCGATACGCCGATCACAACGACGCGCTTGCGGTCAACCGTGCCGGCTGGATGCAACTCTTCTGCGAGGACGCGCAGGAGATCCTCGAGACCACCATCCAGCTCTTCAAGATCTGCGAGGATCCGCGGGTCCGCCTGCCCGCCATGGTCTGCTACGAGTCCTTTATTCACTCGAACACCGCCGAGGGGGTCGTCGTGCCGGCCGCGGCCGCGGTGGACCGGTTCCTCGGGCAGCCGCGCGTCGAGGCGCTGCTCGACCCGGCGGCGCCCCGCGCGCTGAATCCCCCCACCCCCCCCGAGTGGTACACCGAGTTTAAATTTGCCGAGCAGCAGGCCATGGAGGCCGCGCTCCGCGTCATCCCAGAGGTGGGGGCGGAGTACGCGGGTGCCTTCAAAACCCGGCCCCGGGGCCTCATCGAGACGGCGGAGCCGGGTGGCCGCTGCGTGCTGGCCTCGATGGGTTCCATCGTCAAGACGGCGCGTCGCGCGATCCGGGAGCTGCAGGCGGAACGACTCTCCGTCAGCCTGCTCAAGGTCCGCACCTATCGGCCCTTTCCCGCCGCCGCGATTCGCGAGGCGCTCACGGGGGCCGAGGTCATCGTCGCCGTTGACCGGAACTCTGCCTCGGGCAGTCACGGGGTCCTGTACGACGAGATCCGATCGGCGCTGTACGGCATGCCCGACCCGCCGCGCGTCGTGGGCGTCATCGCCGGCCTCGGAGGGCGCGATGTGACCGTCCGGCAAATCAAAGAGATTACGCGCAGGGCGCTCAAGCGCGAACCGCCCTTCGACAGGAACGACGAGCCCATCGAGTGGCTCGGCCTCGACCGGGGGCGCGTTCGCGACGAATCACCGCAGGCCCGGCCACTGGCGCGGACCGGATAAGGAGAGGCCGCCATGCCCGCACCCACACCGCTTCCGACGATCCCCCGCTCGCGCCGCTTCAGCCTCCCGCCTGTGTTGCAGGGGACCGCCTGCGAGGGCTGCGGCGCCCTTCCCGCGGCGGACCTCCTGGCGGAGATGCTCGGGCCGAAGATGGCCGTGATCTGCCCGGCCAGTTGCGCGGCCACCTTCAGCCTCTCGTACACCAACGCGTCCTGGAAGGTGCCGTTCGTCCATTGGATCTTCGAAAGCGCCCCCGCCGCGGCGACGGGACTCCGGCATGCCTATGACGCGCGCGGCATGCGGGACGTGCACGTCGTCTGCTTTGCCGGGGATTCCGGGACGCTCGACATCGGCTTTCAGGCCCTGTCGGGGGCGGCGAGCCGGAACGAGAACATCCTCTACGTCTGCTACGACAACGAGGTGGCCATGAACACCCAGGGCCAGGCCACCTCCAGCTCGCCGGTCAAGGCCCGGACGCCGACCACCCCGGGCGGCGTTCCCACGCTGAAGAAGGACGCGCCCCGCATCATGGCCGCCCACGGGATTCCCTATGTCGCCACGGCGGCGGTCTCTCATCTCGCGGACTACCGGGCGAAGCTGCGGCGCGCGGCGCGGGTCCGGGGCTTCCGCTATCTGCACGTCCTCAGTCCCTGTCCCATCGCCTGGGGCTATCCGTACGAGCAGACGATCGAGGTCACCCGCGCGGCCGTCGAGACGGGAACGTGGATGCTCTATGAGGTCGACCGCGGCCGGATGAAGCTGACGTACCGTCCGAGGCGACGCCGGCCAGTCAAGGAGTACGTGGCGCTGCAGCGGCGATTCGGGGACCTCAGCCCGCGCGAGGTTCAGAGCATGCAGCGGCATGTCGACGAAGGCTGGAGGACCGTGCGATGAAGGAGCTGCGGTTCCACGGGCGCCGGCTGCCCCGGTACGACCACACCGCCGCCTTCGTCGGCGCCGCGCACCTCCTGGCGCGCGCGGCGCTTCGGGAGGGCAAGCAGGTGCAGCTGCGGCCCCCCTGGCTCTTCCTCCGGGGATACACGCCGGAGGCGGCGCATCTCCGGGTTGCCAGCGAGCCGATCGAGACCTACTCCCAGGAGTACGTCCTGGACCTGGTGGCGGTAACCGATGCGAGCATTCTCGGCGCGGTCGACGTCACCGCGGGCCTCAAGGATACCGGAATCCTCCTGGTCAACAGCGCGAAACCGGTCACCCTGAGCGGCCGCGCCCGGGTGGCGGTCGCGGATTTCGGCGCGATCGCAAAAAGGTACGCCGTGGATCTGGCGCTGCCGATCGCCGCCGCCGCCGCCGCCCTGTCGGGGGTCGTGAGCCAGACGGCCCTCGCAGAGACCGTCGGTCCCGAGGCACCCGGCGCTTCCCGGCGGCAGTCCCTGCGGGCGCTGGAGGCCGGTGGTGACGCGGTCGCGTCCTCGCGAAGGTAAGGCCATGCCGGATCCGTTCGCCGCGAAACTCCAGGCCGTTGCTGCCGAGCTTCAGTCGCTCATCCAGGGCGACGTGCGCTGTGACGAGGTGACCCGGGTCCTGTACAGCACCGGGGCCTGCATGTATCGGATCAAGCCGCTCGGCGTGGTCTTCCCCAAGAGCCGCGAGGATGTGGCTGTGACCGTGCGCTACGCCGCCGAGCACGGCATTCCGGTGATCCCCCGGGGCGGCGGATCGAGCCGGTGCGGCCAGGAGCTCGGGACCGGCATCGTCCTGGACTTCACGCGCTACATGCACCGCATCGTGGAGCTCGACCCGGGGGCGGGGCGGGTGCGGGTGGAGCCCGGCTGCACGCTGACCGCGCTTACCACGGCGCTCAAGGCACACCGGAAGTATTTCCCGCCGGACCCGTCGAGCGGCGACGTCTGCGCCATCGGCGGGATGCTTGCCACCAACAGCAAGGGGGCCCACTCGGTCAAGTACGGGACGACCCGCGATTACCTCGAGTCCCTCGAGGTCGTCCTCGCGAGTGGGGCGGTCGTCCGGACGGAGCCCGTTCAGCGAAACGGGTCGCGCCTCTCCGCCCTCCTGCGAGACCCGGTGCAGGGCTCGATGTACACGGGACTCCTCGACATCCTGGACCGCTTCGGAGATCAGCTCAAGGCGAAGGCCCCGGAGGTGACGAACAACAACTGCGGGTACAACCTCTGGCGTCTCGCTCAGGACGGCATGGTCGACCTCGGTCAGCTCTTCACCGGATCCGAGGGGACATTGGGAATCTTCACCGAGGCGACCTTCCGGATCCTCGATCATCCCCGGCACCGGACGATCGCACTGCTCACCTTCGACTCGCTCGAAAAGATGGGGGAGGCCGTGGTCGTCCTCCGCGACCTCAAGCCGAGCATGATCGAAGTCATCGAGCGGCAGCTCCTCGATTTCAGCCGCGAGGCGAACCCCGACCTCCGGCCGTTCCTGCCGGAAGGCATCGAGGCGATCCTGATCCTCGAGCACGAGGGGGAACATCCGGAGGAAGTCGATGCGGCCATGGCGGCGACGCGGCGGCGACTCCTCGAGACGACGCGCCTGGCCACCGGGATGCTCCTCGCAGCCGCACCCGACGATCAGGCCAGGATCGTCGCCATCCGGAAGGTCGCCGGCGCGGTCGCCAGCAAGGCGACGGGCCTCCGCAAACCCCTGGCGTTCATCGAAGATGCCGCCGTGTATCCGACCCGACTGCCCGACTTCATCGTTCGGATGCGCGGCCTGCTTCGGAAGCATGGGGTGACGGCCGGCATCTACGGCCACGCCGGGGACGGCAATCTGCATATCCTTCCCTTTCTCGATCCGAAGGACCCGCGGGACGTCGGCCTGATTCAGGCCATCGCCGAGGAAGCCCACCGGATCGTGTGGGATCTCAAGGGGACCATCAGCGCGGAGCACGGAGACGGGCTGGCCCGGACTCCGTTTATCACGGGACAGTATGGCCAGCTCGCGAAGGCCTTCCGCGAGGTGAAGGCCCTCCTCGACCCGCGCGGCATCCTCAACCCCGGCAAGATCGTGGGCGACGCCCCGCCGCCGGTCAACGGACACCTTCGCTACGGACCGGGGTATCGGACGGCCGCGGTCACGACGCACCACGGATTCCGCGGAGAGGGCGGCTTTGCCGCCGCGGTGGAACGGTGCACGGGGGTGGGGAACTGCCGGAAGATGCACGGGACGATGTGTCCCTCCTACATGGTCACGCGCGAGGAAGAGCACGCGACGCGGGGCCGCGCGAACCTCCTGCGCGCCGCGCTCTCGGGGGAGCTTCCCCCCGAGGCGCTGACTGGACCGGAGCTGTACGGCGCGCTCGATCTCTGCCTCGAGTGCAAGGCCTGCAAGGGCGAGTGTCCCACGAGCGTCGATATGGCGAAGCTCAAGGCGGAGTTCCTCGCGCGGTACTATGCGAGAACCGGCATCCCCCTTCGCGCACGCATCTTCGGACATGCCGCGCGAATCGGCCGGTGGGGGAGCCGGTTGGCGCCGCTCTCCAACTGGGCGGCCGCGATCCCCGGCGCCCGGGGGCTGCTCCATCATCTCGTGGGGATCGAGCGGCGGCGACCGCTTCCGCCGTTCGCTGCCGAGACTTTCCCGCGGTGGTTCCGACGACGGGGCGGCTCGCCGCACGGGACCAGGGGCCCTGTCGCGCTCTTTCCCGATACTTTCATGACCTATCACTATCCCGAGGTCGGGATCGCCGCCACCCTGCTACTGGAGGGGTTGGGGTATCAGGTCGTGCTGGCCGATGTGGGCTGTTGCGGTCGCACCTTGATTTCGAAGGGGCTGCTCGACGAGGCGGCCCGGAGTAGCGGCGCCGTCGTGGAGCGGCTCTACGGCTATGTCGAGGCCAAGATCCCCATCGTGGGGTGCGAGCCGAGTTGCATCCTCACCCTGCGCGATGAGTACCCCGAGCTTCTCGAGGGGCCCAGGGCCGAGGCGGTGGCGCGGCAAAGTTTCCTCCTGGAGGAATTCCTCGTCGGGCGTCACCGGCCAGGCGAACTGGCGGGTACCTTTCGGGAGACGAGACGGCGGGTCCTCGTCCATGGCCACTGCCACCAGAAGGCGCTCGTCGGACTGCGGCCGACGACCGAGGCGCTGCGCCTGGTGCCGGGTCTCGCCGTGGAGGTGATCGATGCAGGCTGCTGCGGGATGGCCGGGTCGTTCGGCTTCGAGCGGGAGCACTACGACCTCTCGCTGGCCATCGGCCGGCAGCGCCTGTTCCCCGCCGTGGAGCAGGCGGGGCTTGACGCAGAGGTCGTTGCCTCTGGGGTCTCGTGCCGACAGCAGATCCTGCACGGAACCGGCAGACGCGCGCGACATCCCGCGGAGCTGCTCTGTGAGGCTATCGGTGCTCGATCGTGACGGCCGAGCGGGGCCGGTCGCGGGGAGTCATCGTTTTTCGTCAACTGCAAGGCTAGAGGAGGGAGACGCCATGAAGAAAAGGGGAAAGGTCCTCATCGCCGTTTTTCTCACGATCGTCGCTGCGGGAGGCGGGACGTACCTGGTCTCCACGCCGTCCACGGCAGCCGCGCCCATCGAGATCCGGTTCGGCCACGTGGGATTTCCGAACTCCCTGTTTGACATTACGGTCAACGAGTACGCGAAGCGCGTCAACGCAGCGCTGAAGGGCAAGGTCGAGGTAAAGGCCTTCCACTCGAGCCAGCTCGGAACTGACGAGGCCATGGTCAAGGGGATCAAGATCGGGGCGCTCGAGATGTTCCTCCCTTCCACGATTATGAGCACCGTCGAGACGAAGTTCGGCGTCTTCGAGATGCCGTACATCATCGTCAACCGGGCCCATATGAAAAAGGTCGCCGGGGATCCCAGGGTTCGCGACGCTCTTTTTACCCCGATTCCCGGTAAGGGGATGCGTCTATTAGGGTACTGGGAGAACGGGTTCCGGCATGTGACCAACAACGTCCGGCCCATCAACGTGCCCGACGACCTGAAGGGGATCAAGCTCCGCATCCCGGGCGGCGTCTGGCGGGCCAAGATGTTCAAAGCCTACGGGGCGAACCCCTCGCCCATGCCCTTCGCCGAGGTCTACTCGGCGCTGCAGTCCGGGGTGATGGATGCACAGGAAAATCCGTTTCCCCAGATCGCCTCGGCGAAGTTCCACGAGGTGCAGAAGTATCTCTCCCTGACCGGTCATGTCTACACCCCGGCTTACGCGGCGATCAGCGAGGCCTTCTGGCAGAAGCTGCCGAAGGACGTCCGGCAAATCCTCGAGAAGATCGCCGTCGAAATCGGCGACTTCGCGCGGAGCGAGGGGGAGCGCCTGGACAAGGAGTTGGCCGTGAAACTGACCGGCGGCCAGATGAAGATGAACGAGGTGGACAAGGAGGCCTTCATCAGGGCCTCCGCCCCCATCTACCACGAGTTCGACGTAGAGGTGAAGGGGGGCGGCGATCTGGTCAAGCTCATCCAGTCCTTGAGGTAAGTAGCGCGCGGCGCCGCCTCTGCCGTAAGGCCGGGGCGGCGCCGTCTTTGGAGCAGGCGCATGCCGAAGGAGCGGGGAGGTCCGTCCGTGTTGTCGCGCCTCTACCGGTGGCTCATGGCGCTGGCGGACGTCTGGGCGATGCTGCTCCTCGTCGGGATGGTCGTCGTCGTGACGGCAGGGGTGTTCTATCGCTACGTCCTCAACGCGTCGCTCATCTGGTACGACGAGTTCGCCTCGTACCTGCTCGTCTGGCTGAGCTTCTATGGGGCGGTGGTGGCCGCCTACCACCGCCGGCACATCGCCTTCGAGACCATCGTCGAGAAGTTCCGGCCGGCGGTCCGCCGCTGGGTCGCCGTGGGTGCCGAGCTGTGCGTCCTCGTCTTCCAGGGGATCCTCTGCTACTACGGTTGGGTCCTGATGGTCGCGGTCCGGGTGGAGACGGCGGCTTCCCTGGAGTGGGTCCGCATGAGCTGGGTCTACAGCGTGTTCCCCATCAGCGGGGGGCTCATGGTGTTGATCAGCCTGGTGGACCTCGGCCGCGTCCTCCGGGGCGAGATGCCGGGAAAGGAGGGACCGCATCTTGTCACGACCGAGTGAGGGTGGTGCCGCGGGAAAATCCGGATCGTCCGGGGGTGACGTCCCGTGGAATGGCTGATTCTCGTCTTCGTCCTGGGCCTGACGGCCATCGGCGTCCCCATCGGCTACGCCCTGGTCCTCAGCACCGCCGTCTTTCTCGTGGGGAAGGGGGTCGCGCCGCTGACCGTGGTCCCCCTGAATCTCTTCGGGGGTGCCTCCAGCTTTCCGCTGCTCGCGATTCCGCTCTTCATCCTGGCCGGGGGCTTGATGGAGACGGGCGGCATCTCGCTTCGGCTCGTCAACCTTGCCAGCTCCGTGGTCGGACACATCCGCGGAGGGCTCGCGATGGTCACGATCCTGGCGACGATGATCCAGAGCGAGATCTCGGGCTCCTCCGTCGCCGACGCCGCGGCCATCGGCAAGGTGGTGATCCCGGCCATGGAGAAGCGGGGGTACCCGCGGGCCTTCAGCGCGGCCGTGGTCTCGAACGCGGCCAGCGCCGCCATCCTGATCCCGCCAAGCATCCCGATGATCATCTACGCCTGGATGGCGGAAGTATCGGTCGCCCGGCTCTTTCTCGCCGGCTTTGCCCCCGGGTTTCTGGCCGGGGGATGCATGATGCTCCTATCCTATTACTATGCCCGCAGGTACAACTTCCCGGTCGAAGAGGCCTTCTCCCTGCGACGGGTGGGGAGGGCCACGGCCGAATCCTCCTGGGCTCTCTCGATTCCCGTGGTGATCTGGGGAGGGTTCCTGCTGGGGATCGCGACGGCCACCGAGGTCGCCGCGCTCGCGGCAGTGGCAGCCCTTGTCGTCGGCATGTTCATCTACCGCGAGGTCTCCTGGACCTACCTGGTCCGCGTGCTCAAAGACTCGGTCCTCCAGACGGCGGCGGTCATGATGATCGTGGCCGCCTCGGCCGTGCTCGGGTGGTATCTGACCAGCGAGCGGATTCCCCAGCAGTTCGCCCGGGCCATCCTCGAGACGACCAGCAACAAGTACCTGGTCCTCCTCTTCCTCAACTTCTTCTTCTTCCTGGCCGGGATGTTCCTGCACAGCGCTGCGGCGATCATCCTCATCGTGC
>DASRUH010000035.1:0-3033 GCA_035655535.1 Methylomirabilis sp. (SeqCode) | reverse complement strand
AAGAACGTCATCCGGGTCAAGAAGCCGCAAATCGAGACGCGCATCTTTAGCATCGACTACGTCAACATCACCCGCGGGGGGACGAGCAGCATGAGCGTGAGCGCGACGGCCGCCGTCACCGGAGGGGTCTCGGGGGGGGCGGCGGGCGGGGCTGCGGCCCCGGCGACGGCCGGAGTGGTGAGCGGGAGCGGCCTCAGCGGCGGAAGTGTCTCGGTCGATACCGAACAGAAAGATGCCGAATTCTTCAAAGACATCGGCGACGACCTGAAACCCCTCCTCTCACCGCAGGGGAAGCTGGCGATCAACAAGATCTCGGGGACCGTGGCCGTGACCGACTTTCCCGCAAATCTCCGGCAGGTCGCGGCGTTTCTCGAGAAGGTCACCGGCGCGGTGACGCGGCAGGTGGTCATCAACGCCCAGGTGCTCGAGGTGGCGCTGACCGACTCATTCCGGTTCGGGATCGATTGGACGGGCGTCGCGACACTCCTGGGGTCGCAGGGGACGTTCCTGCAGCGCCTGAGCCCCAACACGGGGCTCTTCCAGATCAACGTGACCGGCGGCGACCTGTCGGCGGTCATCGATGCCATCTCCACCCAGGGAGAGGTGAATGTCCGGTCCAATCCCAAGGTCGCCGCCTTGAACAACCAGAAGGCGGTCATCCGCGTGGTGCGGGATGATGTCTTCTTCCGGACTCAGGTCCGCATCGTCGAACAGGGAGGGCAGCTCATCGAGCGCGTCACCGAGACGATCCCGCAGGTGGTGAGCATCGGGGTGACCCTGGACGTCACGCCGCAAATCAGCAACGACGGGACGGTGACGATGCACATCCATCCCATCGTCACCGACAAGCTCGGGGACGCCGTGGCGCCCACGGGAGAGACCGCGCCGATCATCAGCATCCGAGAGACCGACACGCTGGTCAAGGTCGCGGACGGACAGACGATCATCATCGGCGGCCTGATGGAGGACCGACAGGACGACACGGTCACCAAGGTCCCCATCCTGGGGGATATCCCCCTCCTCGGTGGCCTCTTCCGTCGGACGGAAAAGACGGGACGCAAGAGCGAGCTCGTCATCCTCCTCAGCCCGGTCATCCTCGTCGGCGATCGGGTGCAGCAGACGGCCGCCGAAGTCACAGAGCGCGTCGAGAGCATGAAGCGGGGGATCCCCGCCTGGCCGCTCGTGCCCGGGAGGTAACGCGAGACGTGTATGAGCACCATTTCGGCCTCAAGGAAAAACCCTTCAGCCTGACGCCGGATCCCCGGTTTCTCTTTCTCAGCGCGCAGCACCGCGGCGCGCTGGATCACCTCCTGTACGGCATCACGCGGCGGGAGGGATTCCTGGCCATCACCGGAGATATCGGCACAGGCAAGACCACCATCTGTCGGGCGCTGCTCGAACGTCTCGATCCCGGGATCCGGACCGCCCTCATCCTGAATCCGCTGCTCGAGGAGAAGGAAGTCCTGGAAGCGATCCTGCAGGATTTCGGGATTCCCTATCCTCCCGGGGCCGGCCGCAAGGAGCTGATCGATTGCCTGAACCGCTTCCTGCTCGGGCAGGCCAGCCGGAGCGGGGGGGCGGTGCTGATCATCGACGAGGCCCAGAACCTCTCCGTCCCTGTCCTCGAACAGATTCGCATCCTGTCGAACATCGAGACCCACCGGGAGAAGCTCTTGCAGATCATCCTCCTGGGGCAGCGAGAGCTGCGCGACAAGCTCGAGAGTCCCTCCCTGCGACAGCTCAATCAGCGTATCTCGATCCGGTACCACCTGAGTCCCCTGGGTCGCGACGAGACGACCAGATACATCGAGCATCGCCTGACCGTGGCCGGGGCCAGCGGCGGGATCGAGTTCACCCCCGGCGCGTACGAGGCGATCTATCGCTACGCCGCCGGAGTTCCCCGGCTGGTCAACCTGCTGGCGGACCGGGCCCTCCTCGCCGGGTATGTGGCGGGGTCGAGCAACATCACCAAGGAAATGGTCCTCGAAGGGCACCGGAGTCTCGCCGGCGAGGGGAATGGGTCCCGGACAATGCTCCGGCCAGGGATGTTCCGGCATCTCAGGGTTTCGCTGCCTGCGGTCGGCCTCGCGTTCCTCTGCGGGGTCCTCTCCGTCGGCTTCCTGCAGTCGCTGTCCGGCGGTTCCGGGACGTGGTTGCGGGACATCGGCGCGCGGCTCATTGCCCCCCTCACGGAATTGCGAGAGGTGGCCGGCTTGCCGGCGAGGGGGGGAGGATCCGATCTCGGCCTGCCGGTCTTCGATCCGGATCCCGCGTTCCCCTATACGATTCGCGCGTTGCCCTACCAGGAGGGGGAGGCGCTGCGCGCAACGGTGCGGCATCTGCAGGAAGAGGAGCACCTGCCGGTCTTTGTCGCTGACGGATCGGTGTCGGGCGGACAGGCGCTCTTGATCGGACGGTTCGAGACGTTTGAGCAGGCGGAGGCGACCCTCCTCAAGGTTCATCGGCTCGATGGACTCACGGACCTCGAGGTGATCCCCAGCGCGGGCGCTCGCTCCCGTTGAGAGGGAGAGATGAGCCTCATCCAGGACGCCCTTAAGAAAATCCAAGGAAGACAATCGGTGCGGAGCCCCGTGGGGGTAATCCGGACCAGGGGGGGTGGGTTCGGCTCCCGGAGGCGGTCCCGGCGGCTGATCGGCGCCGGCGTGGCGGCGCTTGTCGTGCTCTTCGGCGTTTTCAAGCTCTCCCCCCTGCTCATTCCGCGGAGGGCGGCCGAGAATCCGTTGCCGTCGCCCCCGGCTGCGGCGACCGTCACGAGAGACGCCGCGGCGCCGATCACCCTGCCTTCTCGCGAAGGGCCGTCGGGCGCACCTGTGGCGAGGAGCCTGCCGCCGTCACCGCTGCCGGTCTTGCCGCGAGACGCGGACGACGTCGTGCGAGGGGCCGGATCCGTCCCCGAGACCGAAGTGCTGCGGCCCGCCGTCCCCGAGCCTGAACGGCCTTCGGCGAACGCGGCCGCGATCGCGGGGAAGGAGCCGCGCACAGCGGCGGAGCCCGGCGCGACTCATCAGGGGG
>DASRUH010000034.1:0-3432 GCA_035655535.1 Methylomirabilis sp. (SeqCode) | reverse complement strand
GCCGGATCCGCTCGACGCGGAGGGAGACCGACAAGGGCCGCGGCCGCTTGGCCCGCAGGTCGATCAGGCCCCGCGCCACTCGGCCACCGGCGAACTCCACGATCAGGTGTGCCACCCGGTTCAGCGCCCGATCCACGCCTTCCGGATCCACCCCTCGCTCGAAGCGATAGGAGGACTCGGTACTCAGGCCGAGCGCCTTGGCCGTGCGGCGAACGCTCACGGGCTGGAACAGGGCACTCTCCAAGAGCAGGTCGCGTGTCTCGGCGGTCACCTCGGTAGCCGCACCGCCCATGACCCCGGCAATGGCGACCGGATGCTGCGCGTCGGCAATCACGAGCATCGCGGGCGTGAGTGTGCGCTCCTGACCGTCGAGCGTCACGATCCGCTCCCCTTCAACCGCCCTGCGGACGACGATCCGTCTTCCCTGCAGCCGCGCGTGGTCGAAGGCGTGAAGCGGCTGGCCCATTTCGAGCAGGACATAGTTCGTGGCATCGACGACGTTGTTAATGGGTCGCAGCCCCAACAGCGTCAGCCGCCGCCTCACCCGGTACGGCGACAGACCGATGCGCACGCCCTGGATCACGCGTGCGGCGTATCGCGGGCAGAGATCGGCCGCCTTCACCGTCACCGAGGCAAGGGTCCGGGTCGGCACGGTCCCTTCGCGGGGCTTCGCCGGTTTCAGACGCAGGGGCGCTCCCGTGAGGGCCGCGACCTCCCGCGCCATGCCCCAATGGGATAGACAGTCTCCCCGGTTCGGCGTGATGGCGACCTCGAGGAGGTGGTCGTGAATGCTGAGGGCCTCGGCCAGGTCGTGCCCCACCTGTATCCCGTCGTCCAGACGAAGGACCCCGGCGCTCTCTTCCCCGAGTCCTAACTCCTTTTCGGAGCAGATTATGCCGACCGATCGCTCCCCGCCGATGAGGACTTCCTCGATCCGTCGCCGGTCGGGCATCTGCGCGCCCGGGAGTGCCACCGGCACGCGGGCACCCACGGCGATATTGGGCGCGCCGCACAGGATCGGCACCACGGCGCGGCCCACATCGACCTGACAGCGGCTGAGCCTTTCCCCGGGCGGAGGCGGATGGATGGCCGTGATGCGGCCGACGACGACTTTCTTGAAGGCGGGACGAATCTCTTCAACCCCCTCCACTTCGCAGCCGGCCATCGTGAGGCGCTCGGCAAGCGCCGACGGGGAGAGGGTGACGGTGACGAATTCCCGCAGCCAATTGAAGCTGATCCTCATCCGATGGGAACTCCTCCGGGCAGACAATTGCATGGGGAAAGTTGACATGTCAAGCTGATTATGAGCTATTATTGCGTAATTCAAGGCCCTGGACTGACTCTTGCATAAATGGCGAATGGCTGTCGAATATCGGACGGGCAGCCGTGCAACCGCCACTATCGCCCTGAGACTCGGAGACGAACACAGCAGAGGTTCGAGCGATGGCCGGTGTGAAATGTCCCAAGTGCGGGCTGATGCAGATGCCCAGGCCGGCGTGTAAATCCTGCAGCACGCGCCTGGAGGGGGCGACCGCGCGGCCGATTTCTCCACCCTTTCCAGCGGCCCAGCCGGATTCACCACGCCCGAGACCGGCCTCTCCCTCTCCTCCGCGCGGGGGCCCTATTTATCGCAGCGATACGCCTCCCCCCTTGTGGGTGGAAGAATCCCCGCGGCCCCCGCCCCCCCGCATGCCCCCGACGATGCCCCACCAGCAGCCTCCGTCCTTCGGCGGCGAACGGGGGACGTACGGGCTCTCTTTCTATGGCAAGGGAGGGTCGCTCTTCGGAATTTACATCGTCAATATGATTTTCACGATCCTGACGCTCGGGATCTACTATTTCTGGGGGAGGGTGAAGGTCCGGAGCTACATGCTGAGTCAGGCCGAGTTTGCGGGCGATCGATTCGCCTACCATGGAACGGGCAAGGAGCTGCTCATGGGCTTCCTGAAGGTGCTCGTCCTCTTCTGGATCCCCATTTTGGCCTTGTTCTACGGCCCAGAGCTCCTCGGAGCGGGCGACGTGGTGACCTACGTGAGTAAAGGGCTAGGCGTCGGCATTATCGTCTTCTTCATCCCCGTCGCCACGGTGGGGGTCCTCCGATACCGCATGAGTCGGACCTCGTGGCGGGGGATCCGTTTCTCCTTCCGGGGCCAGGTGAAGGACTTCATGAAGATCTTCCTGGGGGGCTGGTTCCTCACCGCGATCACGCTGGGCTTCTACTATCCGTACTTTATCACCAAGCAATTCGCCTTCATGGTGTCCCACTCCTACTTCGGCACCCAGAAATTCGATTTCGACGGGCAGGGGCGCGACCTCTTCAAGAGCTACCTCCTGGCCCTGCTGCTCACGCTGCCGACGCTGGGGCTGAACTGGCTCTGGTTCCAGGCCAAGATACTCCGGTACCTCTCGGAACACACGAGGTTCGGGCAGGCGCGGTTCCGCTCGACCGTGACGGGCGGGCGGCTGCTCACGCTCATGCTGGGGAATGTGCTCCTGTTGGTGGTGACCTTGACCCTTGGCCGGCCATGGATAATGGTCCGCAATGCCCGGTTCACGTGCCGGTACCTGACCCTTGAGGGCCCTCTGCCTCTCGCAGAGGTCAGGCAGGAAGCCCAGCTCGCCTCCGCCACGGGCGAAGGCCTGGCCAGTTTCCTTGATCTGGACACCGGTTTCGACGTAGGCTAGGCGTCACCCCGTCCCGCGGACCCACGGTTCTCAGGCTCAACGTTCAGGGTTCCCCGTTACACAGATCAAGGGTTGAAGGAATGAAAGGCGAGTGGGAGGGATACTACCTCGACGGCCAAAGCGCCGCCCGTCACCGGGCCGTCATCGGCTTGAAGCGGACCGGCCTGGAGATCACGACGGACCGCGGCACCCTCTGGTGGCCCTATGCGGAGATTGCCCAGACCCAGGGCTTCTACGCGGGTGAGGAGGTGCGTCTCGAGCGAGGCGGCGAGATTCCGGAGGTCCTCCTCGTCTCCGACGCGGCATTCCTGACCGCACTGCATCGGATCACACCCGAGCTGGCAACCCGGTTCCACAATCCCGCCCGTCGCCGGATGCGCGCAAAGCTGACCCTCGTCGCAGCCCTCGCCGTCATCGGGATCACAACCTCCATGTATCTGTGGGGTATCCCGGCTCTGGCGGGCATCATCGCGTCCCAGGTCCCGGTCTCGTGGGAAGAGCGCCTCGGGGAGGCCGTCGTCGAACACCTCGCGCCCCCCGCCAGACGGTGCGCGGATCCCACCCTGACGGCTGCCATCGACGAGATCATCGTGACCCTGACGCGCACCCTTCCCGGTTCCCCGTACACCTTCGGCGTCGTGGTGGCCGACAACCCCACCGTGAACGCCTTCGCAGCTCCCGGCGGACACGTCGTCCTGTTCCGGGGCCTGGTGGAGCGGACGAAAACCCCCGAGGAGCTGGCGGGTG
>DASRUH010000033.1:0-18801 GCA_035655535.1 Methylomirabilis sp. (SeqCode) | reverse complement strand
GTGGTGGACGAGAGCGGAGAGGATTACGCCTATTCGTCCGAGCGCTTCTTTCCACTGGAGATCCCCACAAGACTGAAGAGAGCGCTGGGGGTTCGGGGTCAGGTCTTGCAATCAAACACCACCACTTCACGGTGGCCGTCTGAATGTTTGGACGGGTCTTGAATTGTGATATTGCGGTTGGAATGCGTCGAGCGGCAGCGGGTCTGATGCTCGGTTGGCTCGTCCTCCTGGGGCGTTCCCCCCACGTTTTCGGCATTCCGAAAATATGGGGGGAAAGAAGCCTTGGGGCCAGGCTTTGATATCTTGACAATCTTCCGCATCGCCCCCATCACCTCCAGACCTCTTCCCTCCCCGTCCCAAACCCTAGCGCCGAAATTGGCGCTCACCGCCGTCACCCTGCGCCGACGGACCGAAGCTAGCCAAATCCGCCACTCTCGTGTATTCTAAGACGGCCAGGCAAAGGCAAGACTGGTGCTATGGTCGTTACGGTTGTGATGGGAAGCACACACTGTGAGGGGTCCTCAGAAACCGGTTCGCCTGTCAGGCCATGCCAGGCAGCAGCTTCGATTCCGCGGAACCACGGAGCAGGAGGTCGTCGAGGCGATCCGCACGGAACCATGGCAGCCCGCAGAGCTGGGGCGACTCGAATGCCGGAAGGACTTCGACTTCAATGCCGAATGGAACAGAAAGCGTTACGCGACAAAACGGATTCGGCCAATTTTTGTAGAGGAATCGGAGCAGATCGTGGTGGTCACGGTGTACGTCTATTATCTGTGAGGAGATTGCGATGAGAATCACGTACGACCACGAGGTGGACGCCCTTTATATCCGCTTTCGGGAGACCACGGTCACCACGAAGCACTTGGCGGAAGGCATTGCCGCAGACTACGATGCCGATGGCCACCTGGCCGGCATCGAGATTCTGGATGCGATGAAACGCCTGGGCGATCCGTCCGTCTTCAAGCAGGTGATCTTGGAAGATGTGGCCCTCGGGAGTCCATAGCGAAATTGCGAGGGGCGCGTTTCGCGTGACAATCGAGATCGGAGACCCTCGGGGAGAGCGATTCGAATCGCTGGAGGCTCTCGTCGATACCGGTGCGACGTACATGTGGATTCCTCGATCGGTGCTTGAGCGCCTCGGGGCGGCGCCCAGCTTTCGCTTCCCGTTCATTCTTGCCGACGGTCGCCGGATCGAGCGAGAAATGGCCGAGACGCGCATTCGGCTCAATGGGCAAACTCGGACCACTCTGGTCGTCTTCGGGGACGAGGGCACGCTCCCGTTACTCGGCGCCTACGCCCTCGAAGGGCTCGGACTCGCCCCGGACCCCGTCAATCGCCGCCTTATCCCGGTCCCCGGTCTCCTCACGGTCCTCCCACCTGCGTTGCTTTGATCGCCCTGAAGGCAAAGAAAGGTATGGGGTCGAGTCTTGTCCCGTGCCATTCTCCTCACGTTTTTGCAATTGCGAAAGTATGGGAGGAACGCGTCGGACGTGCGATTTGCGGTTCTCGCGCGCGGCGCAAAACGCCGCCGCACGGGCCGGTGAACTGGGCCGTGGGGTGCGAAGGGAGAGGAGGCGGAGAGGCTTTCCGGCGGCGGTGCCCGCTTGACTTCTCTCTAGGCCTCTTCTATACTGTGCGGGCGTTGTAAGTAGCTGAGAGATCAAGGGTCTTGCGACGCTCGGAGGATCTCGGTGGAGCGGAATCTGGCCCTGGAAGTCGCGCGGGTGACGGAAGCCGCCGCCCTCTCCTCCGCCCGGTGGATGGGGCGGGGGAACGAGGTGCTGGCGGAGCAGACCGCGCTCGATTCCATGCGGCGGGCCTTTGACGTGGTGGACTTCGCCGGGACCGTGGTGATCGGCCGCGGGGAACGGGGCGAGACCCCGACGTTGTACGTCGGCGAGCAGGTCGGCTCCGGCAAGGGACCCGAGCTGGACGTGGCGACCGAGCCCCTCGAAGGACCGGACGTCGTCGCCGAAGGGCGGGCGAACGCGCTCTCCGCGGTCGCCCTCGCCGAGCGGGGCTGTCTCTTTCCGGCGCCGGACGTGTACATGGACAAGATCGCGGTCGGGCCCAAGGCGCTCGGGGCCATCGACATCAGCGCGGGGCCGGAGGCGAACCTGCAATCCATCGCCGAGACGATGAAGTGCTATGTCGAAGATCTCACCGTCGTCATCCTCGACCGGCCCCGTCATGCCGATCTGATCCGCGCGGTCCGGGACGCGGGGGCACGCATCAAGCTGATTCAGGACGGTGACCTCTCCGCGGCGATTGCGACCGCCCTGGAGGACTCCGGGGTCGATGTCCTCATGGGGATCGGACGGGCGCCGGAAGGGGTGCTGGCGGCGGCGGCCCTCAGATGCCTGGGTGGGGACATGCAGGCGCAATTCAAGCCGTCGAGCGAAGAGGACGTCGAGCGGATCCGCCGGACCGGCCTCAAGGAGATCGACCGCGTCCTCACCATCACGGACCTTGCCCGGGGGAACGAGGTCACATTCACCGCCACCGGGGTCACCGACGGCGACTTCCTGAAAGGGGTCCGGTTTTTCGGCGGCGGGGCAAAGACCCACTCGCTCGTCCTGCGCTTCAGGTCGGGGACGGTCCGGTTCATTGAGGCCATCCATCGCTTTGACCGCAATCCCATCTACTAAATCCTTCCCGTTGCTCTCGTCACCGGAGTGGTACGGTTCATTGCCCGTCTCGTGCTGTACAATGGGGGCGCGCGCCGCCGAGCCGAGGTGAGTGAATGAGCAAGGTCCCGCCCACGATCAAGGGGGTCCGGGGGGCTCCCGACATTCTGCCCGCCGAGGTCGGTCGCTGGCAGCGCGTCGAGACCGAGGCCCGGCGGATCCTGGAAAGCTTCGGCTACGAGGAGATCCGGACGCCCGTCTTTGAGCGGACCGAGCTCTTCGTCCGGGGCATCGGGGAGGGGACCGACATCGTCCAGAAAGAGATGTACACCTTCACCGATAAGGGCGGCGAGAGTTTGACCCTTCGGCCGGAAGCCACGGCGGCCGTGGTCCGGGCCGCGCACGAGCATAGCCTGCTGTCAGAGGGGAGGCCCCTCAAGGTCTACTACATCGGTTCCATGTTCCGTCATGAACGACCCCAGGCGGGTCGATTTCGCCAGTTCCACCAGATCGGGGTCGAGGCGATGGGGGTCGAAGGCCCGACGGTCGACGCCGAAATGTTGGCGTTGCTCCTGCACCTCTTCACGAAATGGGGCCTCCCCGAACTGGAGCTTCGCTTGAACAGCATAGGCGATCCTGTGTGCCGGCCGTCCTATGTTGAACGGTTGACAACATTCTTGCGTTCCCGGAAGGCCAAGCTCTGTGCCGACTGCCAGGGACGCCTGGATCGGAATCCGCTCCGGGTGCTGGACTGCAAGACGCCCGGATGCCGAGCGGTGACGGCCAATGCGCCAAAGAGCGTGGAGTCTTTGTGCCGTCCGTGCGCCGATCACTTCCAACGCCTGCGGGAGCTCCTGGACGCCCTGGAGGTCACGTACGAGTTGGATCCGCGCCTCGTGAGAGGGCTCGACTATTACACCCGGACAACCTTCGAGCTCGTCAATCCCGCGCTCGGGGCGCAGAACGCGGTTGCCGGCGGGGGGCGCTACGACGGCCTCGCGCAGGAAATCACCGGCACTGCTGTGCCTGGGATCGGGTTTGCCATAGGCCTCGAGCGGGTCGTGGCCTCGTTGGCGGCAAAAGGTGAGGACCAGGCGTCCAGGGACCGGCCTCTCGAGGGGGTCTTCGTGGCCACGCTGGGCCCCGAGCCCGACCGGCACGGGTTCATCCTCGCGCAGCGGCTCAGGCGGGCCGGTGTCCGGACGGGGTTGGACCTGACGGGGACAGGGAACCGGAGCCTGCGATCCCAGCTTCGCCAGGCCGACAAGGAGCGGTTTCGGTATTGCCTCATCCTGGGGGAGGACGAGCTGAAGAAGGGAGAGGCGACCCTGAAGGATCTGGAAGCAGGAAGCCAGGTGTCCATTCCGTTGAGCGAAGTGGTGGACCATCTGACGAGGGTCGAACCCGGAGAGCCACGTCGATAGCGGATCGGTGAACGTCGGGAGCGGACGCAGGTGAAGCGAAGCTGTTATTGTGGAGAGGTCACGGCGGAGCGGGTCGGGCAGTCCGTCACCCTCATGGGATGGGTGCACCGGCGGCGGGACCACGGGGGCCTCATCTTCGTCGATCTCCGCGACCGCGAGGGGATTGTGCAGGTCGTCTTCGGCTCGGAGCATGGCGCCGGCGCCTACGAGGCGGCCAAGAAGATGCGTTCGGAGTACGTCATCGCCGTGACCGGGCAGGTCCGCCGCCGTCCCCCCGGGACCGAGAATCCGGATCTGCCGACCGGCGAGGTGGAGGTGCCGGCCGTCGAAACCGCGATCCTCAACGAGGCCAAGACACCGGTGTTTCCCCTGGACGAGGAGCACCCGGTCAGCGAGGAGCTCCGCCTGACGTATCGCTATCTCGACCTCCGCCGTGCGTCGCTGCAGGCAAACCTCCGGACCCGCCATCGGACGTATCAGGTGGTCCGGGCCTTCTTCGACCGGGGGGGCTTCGTCGAGGTCGAGACGCCGGTGCTCACCCGGAGCACGCCCGAGGGGGCACGCGACTACCTGGTGCCCTCACGCCTCTACCCCGGCCACTTCTTCGCCCTCCCCCAGTCCCCGCAGCTCTTCAAACAGCTGCTGATGGTGGCCGGGTTCGACCGCTATTTCCAGATCGTGAAGTGCTTCCGCGACGAGGATCTGCGGGTCGACCGGCAGCCGGAGTTCACCCAGATCGACGTCGAGATGTCGTTCGTGGACCGGGAGGACGTGCTCGAGATGGCGGAGGACCTCGTCGCGACCATTTTCCGCGAGGTGAAAGGGGCGGAGCTGGATCGGCCGTTCCCCCGCCTCAACTACCAGGACGCGGTCGCCAGGTACGGTCTCGACAAGCCGGATCTCCGGTTCGAGATGTTCCTGGTGGAGGTGGGCGATCTCTTCCGGGGCACCGCCTTTCGCCCTTTTGCCGAGGCCCTCGCCACAGGGGGACAGATCAAGGGGATCAAGGTGGCGGGCAAAGCCGAGGCGTTCTCCCGCAAGGCGATCGACGACCTGACCGAGTTCGTCAAGGGATTCGGCGCTAAGGGCCTCACCCCGTTCCGGATGACGCAGGCGGCCCTGGAATCCCCCGTCGCCAAATTCCTCGGTCCTGAGGCTCTCAATGGGCTCGTCAGGCGTTTCGCGCTGGTCC
Source organism: Methylomirabilis sp. (SeqCode) (assembly GCA_035655535.1). Classification (GTDB taxonomy): domain Bacteria; phylum Methylomirabilota; class Methylomirabilia; order Methylomirabilales; family CSP1-5; genus CSP1-5. The sequence goes on along the minus strand of DASRUH010000033.1, from coordinate 13,558 downwards.
CGGGGGACCTCGTCCTCGCGATCGGCGACAGGCCGACGGTCGTGGCGGAGACCCTCGGGCGTCTGCGGGGGCGATTGGGGCACACGCTGGGCCTCGTGCCGGAGGGCCTCATCCGCCCCGTGTGGGTGACGGAGTTTCCCCTCGTGGAGTACAGCGAAGAGGAGAAGCGGTACGTGGCGGTGCACCACCCCTTCACGGCCCCCCTGGACGAGGACGTCGCGCACTTCGGGCGGGCACCCGAGAAGATGCGGGCCAAGGCGTACGATCTCGTCATCAACGGCCAGGAGATCGGCGGGGGGAGCATCCGGAACCACGACCGCGAGATCCAGCAGCGTGTATTCGAAACCTTGGGCTTCAGCCGGGAGCAAGCGCGGGAGCGGTTCGGGTTCCTCTTGGAGGCCCTGGAGTTCGGCACGCCGCCCCACGGGGGCATCGCGTTTGGCTTCGACCGCATCGTCATGCTCCTCACCGGGGCCGAATCCATCCGCGAGGTGATCGCCTTTCCCAAGACGCAGCGGGCCCAGTGTCTCATGACGGGGGCGCCGGCGGCGGTCGATATGGAGCAGCTCAAGGAGCTTGGCTTGAAGATCGATTTCAGCTAAGTACTTGAATTTCCTGTTACTTTCGAATGCTTTTTCAGTTGACAGTGGGCGGAAGGGCCGCGTAGCATGTTACAGGAGTGCGGGGACGGCGGGTGCCGTCCCCCGATTTCTCTCGGGAGGGAAGCCTCTGGCAGCCGATGAACGCTGAGCGTGCAGGCGTGCGAAGGCAGGTTTCGTTGCCGTCTGGGATAGAACTCCAGGCTCTCTTCGGTCGGAACGATGAGCATATCCGCATGGTGGAGGAGGCGTTGCAGGTCCGGTTGGTGGCCCGGGACGGCATGCTCACCATCAGCGGACCCGAGGAGCAGGTCGGCATCGCCGAGAAGGTGATCGGCGGGCTTACCCATCTGCTGGAGAGCGGCCGGACCATCGGGAATCGAGACGTCAAGCTGGCCCTCCGGCACATCGCCCGGGAGGAAGGCGAGGCCTTCCGGAAGATCCAGGAAGAGGTGATCGAGGTCTCGTCCAAGAAGCGGCCGGTCCGTCCCAAGAGCCTGGGGCAGCAGCGGTATATTGATGCCATTCGGACCCACGACATTGTCTTCGGCATCGGCCCGGCGGGGACCGGCAAGACGTACCTGGCGATGGCCATGGCGGTCTCGGCGCATCTCAAGCGCGAGGCGAGCCGGATCATCCTGACCCGGCCGGCCGTGGAAGCGGGGGAGCGCCTGGGGTTTCTCCCCGGCACGCTCTACGAGAAGATCCACCCGTACCTTCGCCCCCTCTACGATGCGCTGTACGACATGCTCGAGACGGAGCGGGCGAACCGCCTGATCGAGATGGGGGTGATCGAGATTGCGCCGCTGGCCTTCATGCGGGGGCGGACCCTGAATGATGCGTTCATCATCCTCGACGAGGCGCAGAACACCACCTCGGAGCAGATGAAGATGTTCCTCACCCGCCTCGGCTTTAATTCGAAGGTGGTGATTACCGGCGACATCACGCAGGTGGACCTCCCCCCCGGACGGTTGTCGGGCCTCATCGAGGTCCGGTCCGTCTTGAGGGACATCAAGGGGATCGAGTTCGTGTACCTGGGCCAGGAAGACGTGGTGCGCCACGAGCTGGTCCAGGAGATCATTCGGGCCTATGGAGAGCGCCAGGGCGTGCCCGCCTCCTCCGGTGACCCCACGCGGTCCGAGGAAAACCCCGAGGCGGGCGACAGGCGCTGAGGCATTGGGTCGGCCCCACCGTCCGTTTCTGCATCCGGTCCCCGGTGATCCTCCACGGCGCTCGGTGGCATTGAGGGAACGATGAGGATTCTACGCCGCCTGCTGGCGGTGCTGGTCAAAGCAGACGACACCAAGGCGGGGAACAAGGCGGCGGCCCCGCCTGCGGTCCGCACCCGCCTCTTTCCGATGGGCCACCTCGTGCGCGCCGCGGAGGAGCGACCGCTCATCCCCGTCCTCATGGCGCTCCTCCTGGTGCTGGTCAGCGCGTTGGTCATCGCCTCGTACCGGCCGCTTCCGCTCGGCGCCGGCTCCGTCGTGGCCATCCTGCTCCTGGTCCTCTTCGTGCTGGGGACCGTCTTCGTGTACACCGTGTACACCCAGTCCCTCGAGATCCGGCCCGCCGTCTTTGCCAAGAAGCTTTACCTGGTGGGGACGGTGATCCTCCTCGGCCTGCTCCTGAACCGGTTCCTCCTCATCATCCTCCTGTCCTTGAGTCAGAGCTTTCCGTTCATTCCGCTGCATTCCTTCTACTATACGATCCCCGTGGCCCTCGGGCCCGTGCTCCTCACCGTCCTCTTCAACGCCCGCGTCGCCTTCGGTGGGGCCGTCGCGCTCAGCCTGCTGACGTCCCTCCTCGTCACGGATGAGGTGACCTTCCTCCTCTTCGAGCTCGTGGGGGCCATCGTCGGTGCGTTCTGCATCCGGCGGATCCATGACCGCGCGACGTTCTTCAAGGCGGGATTCTGGGTCGCCGTCGCCAACGTCTTCGCGGTGCTGGTGATGCGGCCGATCTACGGCTGGTCCGCATCGGCCCTGCCGTACGATGTGGCGGCCTGCTTCATTAACGGCGTGCTGGTCGCCCTCTTCGGTTCGACGCTGCTCCCCGTCCTGGAGTATCTCTTCGGCACCGCGACGGATCTCAAGCTCCTCGAGCTCTCCAGCCTGAACCAGCCCCTGCTCCGGCAGCTCATGAAGACGGCTCCGGGGACGCATCACCACAGCCTCACGATGGGGGAGCTGGCCGAGGCGGCCGCCGAGGCCATCGGCGCGAATGCCCTCCTGTGTCGGGTCGGGGCGTACTATCACGACATCGGCAAGGTCAAGAAGCCGGCCTACTTCATCGAGAACCAGATGGACGCCATGAACCGCCACGATAAGCTCTCCCCGAGCCTGAGCAGCCTCATCGTCATTTCCCACGTGAAGGACGGGATCGAGATGGCGCTGGAGCACAATCTTCCCCCTGCCATCGTGGACCTCATCCCGCAGCACCACGGGACCCGGCTGGTGACCTACTTCTATGAGAAGGCCAGGGAATCCCACGATCCGGACTTGGGCGAGGTCAAGGAAGAGGACTACCGGTACCCGGGTCCCAAGCCCCAGACCCGAGAGGCGGCGATCCTGATGCTCGCCGATGCGGTCGATGCGTCGGCGCGGACGCTGACGGACCCCACCCCGGCCCGGATCCAGGGGCTCGTCCAGCGGATCGTGAACAGCATCTTCACCGAGGGACAGCTGTCGGAATGCGATCTCACCCTGAAGGATCTCCATCAGATCGCCAAGGCCTTCGTGCGCGTGCTGACCGCCAGCCACCACCACCGGGTGGACTACCCCGGCTACCGCTTCGAGGAGGTCAAGCGGCGCGAGGGAGAGAAAGAGAAGAAGGACAATGACGATACAGGTCCGATCCCGGCCAAGGAGGAGGCGGATCGCGCTGTCGCGGCTAAGAAGGGTGGGGGAGAGAACATTGCGCGCCTTGGGCAGACCGAGACATGAGGTCTCGGTCCTCCTCGTCGGTGATCGGGCCATCCGGCGGCTCCATCGGACCTACCTGAATCACGATCGTCCCACGGACGTGCTTGCGTTTCCTCAGCAGGGGGGTGTCCCCGCACCCCAGCCGCATCTGCTCGGCGACGTCGTCATCTCCGTGCAGACCGCAGCCCGACAGGCCAAGGCGCACGGCCATTCCCTCGACCGGGAACTCGCGCTCCTCCTGATCCACGGCATTCTGCATCTCGTCGGATACGACGACACGACCCCCGCGGCGCGCCGCCGTATGTGGGCGAGACAGGCCCGGCTCCTTTCGCTCACGGCCCAGGCGCGATCCTGAGGGCAGGCCGTCGTTTATCTACCTGACGGGGCCGCCGAGGGTGCCGGCCCCTTCCGACCCTGGGAAGACCGCCGCCGCAGGCCCACCGATGCTTGACAGCTGTGGGCGGGTGGGGGATACTCGTACCCCCTTTGATTGGCCGGGATGGATGTGAACGGGAGCGGGTCGGGGTGCCAGGGGGAGGCTCTCACTGCAGGTGAGGTGGGAGGATGAAGCATCGGATCCTGGTCGCCGATGATGAAGGACCCTCCCGAAAGGGGCTCCGGGCCCTCCTCTCCACCTGGGGCTACGAGGTGGAGGAAGCCTCGAACGGGGAGGAGGCTCTCCAAAAGGCCATCACCTTTCTGCCCGCCGTCATCATCGCCGATCTGGTCATGCCCGGGCTTGACGGGCTCGGTCTCCTCAAGGCCCTCCAGGAGGAGCTCCCCTTCGCGACGGTCATCATGCTGACGGGGCACGGCACCATCGAGACGGCAGTCTCCGCCATGAAGCACGGCGCATACGACTATCTCACGAAACCGGTGGACGTCGCCCGGCTCAAGGTGCTGATCCAGCGGGCGCTGGAGAAGGGGGAGGCCCTCCGGGAGGTGACGCTGCTCAGGCGTCGGCTGAAGGAGGTCTGGGGATTCGGACGGCTGGTGGGCAAGAGCCGGCCGATGCAGGACGTGTACCGGCTCATCGACCTTGCGGCCCCGACCGCGGCTCCCGTCCTGGTCTCGGGAGAGAGCGGAACGGGCAAGGAGCTGGTGGCCCGCATCCTCCACGAGTTGTCGCCTCGGGGCCAGCAGGCCTTCGTCGCCGTCAACTGCTCGGCCATTCCCGAGACGCTGCTGGAAAGCGAGATCTTCGGTCACGAACGCGGGGCCTTTACCGGCGCGATGGAACGGCGCATCGGCTGTTTCGAGCTGGCCAACGGGGGGACGATCTTCCTCGACGAGATCGCCGAGATGAATCCGGCGACGCAGGCGAAGTTCCTCCGGATCCTCGAGGACGGCGCGGTGCGACGCCTGGGGGGGAAGACCGAGATCAAGGTCGATACGCGGATCCTGGCCGCCACCAACAAGGATCCCCTGAAGGCGATTGCGGATGGCGCCCTGCGGGAAGACCTCTACTACCGCCTGAACGTTTTTTCCATCTCCCTGCCGCCCCTCCGCGAGCGGCGGGACGATATCCCCCTGCTGATCCAGGCCATCATCGAGGAGCTGAACACCAAGTACGAGAAACGGATCAAGGCGGTCGATGATGCGGCGCTTCGCAGCCTGGTGCGGTGCCCCTGGCCGGGTAACGTGCGCGAATTGCGGAATACACTCGAGCGGGCGGTCATCGCCTGCAAGACCGATGTGATCACCGCGAAGCACCTCCCGCCCGGCCTCGTGAGCAAGGCACGGGAGGAGGGCTCCGAGTCCAGCGCCGCTCCCATCGGTGTCACGCTCGAAGAGGCGGAGAAGACCCTCATCCGGAAAACGTTAGCCAGCGTGAACAACAATAAGACCCGGGCGGCCGAGATCCTCGGGATCAGCCTCAAGACCCTCCATAACAAGCTGCATCGGTACGGGGTGTAGGATGGAGACCGGCATCAGAGGGCGAGAGATTCTGGCGCTGACCTTGCTGGCCGTGGTCGTGGTGGCTGTCGCGACCTTCATGCACATCTCCCGGTTGACCAGTGCCGTCATCCAGGGGGCGTCCCGGCAGGCGGAGCTGATCGCGAATCAGCTCTATGCGCAGTCCAGTCAGGCGCTTTCCCGCGGTCGCGGCAGGGACCCGGCGGCAATCTTGCAGGCCGATCGCGAGCTGAGAAGTCTCCTGGACGCCAGCGTCGGCTACTCGCCCCACCTGATCTACGCGGGGATCGCCGATCGGAGCGGCACGATCATCTTCCACAGTGAGCAAGAGAAGGAGGGCTTGCGTGCCCCCGAGCGGCCGCACGTCGAATATCTCCTCTCCCTTGACCCCGTTCGCCGGCTACTGGCCCTGTATGCGGCGGGGACGATCTACGAAGCCACCCTCCCCCTGAGCCTCGACCACGAGCCCTTCGGTAGCATCCGTCTCGGCATCGCCGGGAGCCTGTTGCGACGGGAGGTTGACACCTCGCTGCGGAAGAGCCTGGCCGTCGCCGGTCTCGCCTTCCCTGTGACCTGGCTCGTGGCCATGGGCGTCGGCACGCTGGTCCTCGGGGCGCGACGCCGGCGGGTGCCGGAGGTGGACCCGATCGAGCGGCACGCGGCCGGGAGCGGTCGCCCTCTCGGCGATCGGGACGACATCGGGGAACTGACCTCCCAGCTCCAGCTGTTAGGGCAGCAGCTGCACCCCGATCGCCTGAAGATGTTGAGCGAGAAGGCACAACTGCATCACGTCGTCGATCACCTCGAGGACGGCATCCTTCTCTTCACGCAGGACCGACGTATCCTCTTCTTCAACAAGGCCGCCGAGGTGGTGGTGGGACGCTCCCTGGAGGAGGTGGTCGGGTGGCCCTGGGATGAGGCGCTGCGGCCGTTTCATCCCCTGCGCCCGCTGTTCCACCGCGCCTTCGAGCAGAAGGCCGGCTTTCGCAATGCCGCCGTCACCATCCCGCGGGACGACGGGAACAAAGAATTCCTCGTCTGCCTATTCTTCGTGACGGATGCGCAACGGGCGATGGGGGCCATGGTGGTCGTCAAGGACCTCGAATCGATCAAGACGCTCCAGTCCCTGATCACCTACTCCGCCAAATTGACGGCGCTGGGCCGCCTCACGTCCGGGGTGGCCCACGAAGTCAAGAACCCGCTCAACGCCATGATGATCCACCTCGAGCTGCTGAAGGAGAAGCTGGACGTCCCTGGGGAGGAGGTGCAGCAGAGCCTCGACGTCATCGGCAGCGAGATCCGTCGGCTCGATCGCGTGGTGCAGGGGTTCCTGCGTTTCATCCGCCCCGAGGAGCTGAGCCTGCGGCTGCTGGATCTCAACTGGCTCCTGAGGGAGGTGACCGCCCTCCTCGAGACCGAGTGGCAGAAAGAGGGGATCCGCTTCGCCTTTCAGCTGGACCCCACCCTCCCCCTCATCGCGGCCGACGAGGAGCTCCTCCGGCAGGCCTTTCTGAACGTCATGCTCAACGCGTGTCAGGCCATGCCGGCCGGCGGGGTCGTGGCGATCTCCACCTCCCTCGAAGAATGGGAGTTCGTCCAGGTGAGCATCACCGACACCGGGGTCGGCATCCCGCCAGAGGATCTGGGCAAGATCTATCAGTTGTATTACACGACGAAACCTCACGGCAGCGGCATCGGGCTCTCCCTGGCCTACCGCGTCGTCCAGATGCATGACGGCTCCATCGAAGTTGCCTCCCAGGTCGGCCGCGGGACATCGATGACCGTCCGCCTTCCGGTGAGCCGCGCCCGCTCGTGATCCGGAGGCCCGCGGTGCCCGGACGCTTCAAGAGAAATAATCCAGGGGCGCGGCAGCGATGAGACCGCTTGTGATGCTGGTGCTCGTGGCGGTCATCACGGCCGGCTGTGCCGCACCGAAGGCTCCGGTGGCTTCCCGCCCGGCCGCTCCGCAGAAGCCGCCTCCGCAGAAGCCGCCTCCAGTGAAGCCGGAGCCGCCCCCGCCCTCACCCCCTGTCCTCTCGTCCGACCTGAGCCAGGAGGAAGAGTGGCGGTTCCAGCGGGAGGCCGACGCCAAGATCGAGGGCGTCGAGCGGAGGTATCGCCGGATCGACGAGCGGAAGGTGGCGCCCGACCAGCGGGAGATTCTCCTGACCATTCGGAGCTTCCTCGCCAAGGCGAGAGAAGCGGTTGCGGTGAAGGATTTCTCCAGGGCGTTCAACCTCGCCGAAAAGGCACATGCCCTCGTGGAGGAGCTCTCGCGCAGCATCAGATGAGGCCGCCGCAGCACGGCGTGCATCCGGTTCCCGCGGTTCCGTGTAATCCTTACATCCCCCCGTGTAAATCTTACATTTCTTCCCGGGCATTGCGGCAAGCCTTCCATCGCTGTGCGGCCCTCCCCGTGCGATGAAGACCACGACAATCGAGGCGTTTCCTCGTCTGGGCGGGGACGCGGACCGGGTTTGGCACGCAGAGTGCCTTATCCCGCTATGCCCCTGCGGGCACGCGCGAGACTGCGAGGAGCGGGAATGGAACGGCTGATGGAGTCGGTGATCGCCATGCTGTTTGTCGCGCTGATCGCCGGGTCGGTCGCGCAAGGGTCTGAGGCCGAGATGATCAAGGCTGATCTCGTTGGCCACAGGCTGGGACGGGGGGAAAAGAGCTGGAAGGTCGAGTCCACGGAACAGATCAGACAGCTGGCCGTGAGGAATAGACACGACACCGCGCGGCAGCGCATTTACCTGGTCAGCCTGATCTTGCGCCATCCGACCCTCTCCACGGTGTATCGGGCAGAGGCCGAGGTCACCTATGTCAATGGGGATGCCGGGTGGGAGATGAGGGGCGTGGACGTCAAGTCTCTGGTGAGGGTCGAGTAGGGGTGATCCCGCAGCACGCATGGGCGCACGAGGCCCGTGTGAGCGTCTTGGCCCAAGGGGCCTGTTCGCCTCCATCAACGGGTCCTGGTTCCCGGAAGGCGACGAATGAGAGTTGAGGCCGTGGGTCGGGGGAAGACCGAGAGGCGCCGCCATCCCCGGTGGGTGCTCCGGGGACGCGTCGCGGCACACTTCGCCCCCCAGCACGACGGCTCTCTGATCAATGTCAGTGCCGGGGGGGCGCTGGTCGAACACGCGGAGGTCATTCGACCGGGGGGCCTCTCGTTGCTGACCGTGCTGGTGCCAGAGCTGAAAGCGAGCCTGAAATGTAAGGTGGTCCGATCGGTGGTCCACCGGTATGAGGTCGGACCCACCGGAGAGCGAGAGCTGATCTATCGAACGGGACTGGAATTCCTCGGGTCCCTCCGGCCCATCCCAGAGGCGACTCGCTGAGTCCTCGTCCACTCCATCCCTCCCCACCGCGGCTGCCGCCGGGACCGTTCCCCACTACCGGACGAATCGCTCCCACCTCGTCCCACGTCGATCACGCGGGATCACCCGTCTCCTGTCGGAGGGCTCCGGATCCGTTTTGGGCGATCCGCCCTGGGCCCGTCAGCGATGGGCGGGATGCTCACCGGCGTCGCGGGTGAGGCAAGCGACTGAGGGGTTGTCGGCGAGGGTGCGCCTTGGTATGTTTGGCGGGGGGGCAGCATGACCGAATGTCCCGGAAACCATAAAGCCGGATTCATCGCGGTCGTCGGGCGGCCCAACGTGGGCAAGTCGACGCTGGTCAACCGCCTCGTGGGTCAGAAGGTGGCAGCGGTTTCTCCGCGGCCCCAAACCACGCGCCACCGGATCTCGGGCGTCCGGACGACGCCAACGTACCAGATGGTCTTTCTGGATACTCCTGGCATCCATCGCCCCGGCAGCCTCTTCAATCGCGCGTTGGTCAGGGTGGCCCTCATGGCGCTGAAGGACGTGGATGGCATCCTCTGGATGATCGATGCCTCCGCCCCCGTGTCGGACGAGGATCGGCTCGTCCAGGGGCATCTCGCGGGCCTCGAGAGCCCGATCGTGATCGCGCTGAACAAGGTGGATCTGGTCAGGCCGCGGGAGCAGCTCCTGCCCGTCATCGCGGAGTGTCAAAAGCTGGTGCCGACCGCCGAGGTGGTCCCCATCTCCGCCATCGAGGGGGTGAACCTGGATCGGCTGGAGGCGATCCTGCTGCGCCATCTTCCCGAGGCCCCGCCTTTCTTTCCGCCAGGGCAACGGACGGATCAGCCCCCGCATCTCTTGGTCGCCGAGATCATCCGGGAGAAGGTCTTCCAGCTCGTCCGCCAGGAGGTCCCCTACGCCGTCGCGGTCCAGGTGGACGAGATGGAGGAGCGGGACACGGGAGAGATGGTGGACATCCAGGCCACCGTCTACGTGGAGAAAGATTCTCAGAAGGGAATCCTGATCGGCGGGGGCGGCCAGATGCTCAAGCGGATCGGACAGCAGGCCCGCGAGGAGATCGAGATAATCCTCGGGACCCGCGTCTACCTGGGCCTGTGGGTCAAGGTGCGGAGAGCGTGGCGAAAGGATGAGGAGGCGCTTCGTCGCTTCGGCTATCTGCCGGGGTCCGCGTAAGGCGGGCGCTCCGGCCCTGCTTTTCCTTGGGCCCGCTCAGGCGCTGTGATAGGATAAATAGGCTCGTCCCACCGGGGCCGGCATTCGGAGCGAGGCTCGACGTGGCTCGCAAGCAACACATGCACGAGGTGTGCGCCATCATTCTGGCTGCCGGGGAAGGGACCCGGATGCGGTCCAGGCTCACCAAGGTTCTCCACCCGCTGCTCGGCCGGCCCATGATCTCGTACCCGGTAGAGCTCTGTCTCGGCCTGGGGGTGAAGCGCATCCTCGTGGTCGTCGGACCCCAGGCGAGTGCGATCAAGGATGTTCTGGCGGGGCGGTCGGTCGAGTTCGTGCACCAGGCGGGGCCGCGCGGGACAGCCCATGCGGTTCTGCAGACCGAGACGGCCCTCGCGGGCTTCGGGGGGACCGTTCTGGTCCTGGCGGGCGATACCCCCCTCCTGCAGGCCGAGACCGTGGGGGGACTCCTCGAAGCACACCATGCGGCGCGCGCGGTGGCGACGATCCTCACCGCGCGGGTGGACAATCCCACCGGGTACGGACGCATCCTGCGGGACCGCCGGGGGAGACTCATGCGGATCGTCGAAGAGGTTGAGGCAACGGCGAAGGAGCGGGCCGTGTCCGAGATCAATGCGGGCTGTTACTGCTTTGCCGGCCCGGCCCTCTTCCCGGCGCTGAAGCAGGTAAAGGCCTCCCGGGTCAAAGGGGAGTTCTTCCTGCCCAAGGTGGTGGAAACCTTGCTCCGCCGCCGCCGGGTACAGACCTTTCGGGCGACCGATCCGGTGGAGGTGTTGGGGATCAACGCCCGGGCGGAGCTCGCCGCCGCGTCCGGCGTCCTCCGGCAGCGGGTCACCCAGCGGCTCCTCGCCGCCGGTGTCACACTCCTCGACCCGGCCGCCACCTACATTGATGGCACCGTTGAGGTCGGCCCCGACACGATCATCTATCCGGGCGTGATCCTCCAGGGGGCGACCACGATCGGCAAGGGGTGCGTCATCTACGGGCACTGTCGGATCCAGGACGCCCGCCTGGCCGACAACGTCACGATCCTCGACGGCTCGGTGATCCGCGAGAGCGAGGTGGCCGAGGGGTGTGTCGTGGGCCCGTATGCGCATCTGCGGCCGCAGAGTCGGCTCCGGCCCAAGGCCAAGGTGGGAAATTTCTGCGAGGTCAAGAAGGCGGTGATCGGGGCAGGATCCAAGGTTCCCCACCTGGCGTATATCGGCGACGCCACCCTCGGGGAGCGGGTCAATATCGGGGCGGGGACCATCACCTGCAATTACGACGGGTTCGCCAAGCACGAGACGATTATCGAGGACGAGGTCTTCGTGGGGAGCAATACGAACCTGGTCGCGCCGGTGACCGTCGGCCGCGGGGCGATCGTCGCGGCCGGCTCGACGATCACGGAAGCGGTTCCCCCGGATGCGGTAGCCTTCGGCCGGGCCAGCCAGGTCAACAAGGAGGGGCGGGCGGGGGCAACCCGGAAGAAGCGCCAGGCGATGGCGCCCCCGGAGAGTGATGAGGACTGAGTGACATGTGCGGGATCATCGGCTACGTCGGTCCCAAGAGGGTGGTGCCCGTCCTCCTGGACGGCCTGAAGCGCCTGGAGTACCGGGGCTACGACTCGGCCGGTGTGGCCTTTCTCCAGGACGGGGCGCTCCAGATTTACCGGAGCGTCGGGAAGATCAAGGAGCTGGAGAATGCCCTGTGGGGGAAGGATCTCGGGGGGCATATCGGGATCGGTCATACGCGCTGGGCCACGCACGGCCGTCCCTCCGAGGCCAATGCACATCCGCACGTGGACTGCGCCGGCGAGATCGTGCTGGTCCATAACGGCATCATCGAGAATTACCTCCCCCTGAAGGAGAAACTCACCGCCGAGGGGCACCGGTTCACCTCGGACACCGATACCGAAGTGATCGTGCACCTCATCGAGAAGCATCTCGCGGGTGATCTGGAAGAGGCGGTGCGGCGCGCCCTCCGGGAGGTGGCGGGGGCGTACGCCGTCGCGGTGATGTGGCGGGGGGATCCCGATCGCGTCGTGGCGGCCCGCTGCTCGAGCCCCCTGGTCGTCGGCCTGGGCGAAGGGGAATTCCTGGTGGCCTCCGACATCCCGGCGCTCATCGCCCACACGCGCAACGTCCTGATCCTGGAGGATCACGAGATCGCAGTCATCGGCCGGGAGGGGGTCACGGTCACCACTCTTGACGGCGAGCCGGTCCATCGCCCGGTCGAACAGATCCCCTGGAGCCCCATCCTGGTGGAGAAGGGGGGCTACAAGCATTTTATGCTCAAGGAGATCTACGAACAGCCCCGGGCCATTCGCGATACGATCCTGGGACGATACTCGTTGGACGCCGGTGACATTCATCTCGACGGGATGGAGCCGCTGGAAGAGCTGTTCCCGCGAATGCAACGCATGGTGCTGGTGGCCTGTGGGACCTCCTGGCATGCCGCGCTCGTGGGAAAGTTTCTCTTGGAGGAGCTGTGCCGGATTCCGGTGGAGGTGGACTACAGCTCCGAGTTCCGGTACCGCGATCTCATCCTCGAACCCCACACGGGCATCCTCGCTATCAGCCAGTCGGGCGAGACCCTGGATACCCTCGTGGCCCTCCGGGAGGCCAAACGGCACGGCTGCCGCGTTGCCTCCATCGTGAATGTGGTCGGCAGCTCGATCGCCCGGGAGAGTGATGGGGTCCTCTACACGCACGCCGGACCCGAGATCGGCGTGGCCTCGACCAAGGCCTTCACGGCGCAGCTCACCGCCCTCTATCTCTTCGCCCTCTACCTCGGTCGGCGTCGACGCACGCTGGACGCGGCCCGGGTGCAGGAGCTGCTGGTGCCGCTCCTGCGGCTCCCGCACCTCGCGGAGGAGGCGCTCGCGCGCGAGGGGCTGGTAGAGCAGTTGAGTCACCGCTTTGCCCAGCATGCCGATTTCCTCTTCCTCGGGCGCGGCATGAACTATCCCATTGCGCTGGAAGGCGCGCTGAAGCTCAAGGAGATCTCGTACATCCACGCCGAAGGCTATCCGGCAGGGGAGATGAAGCACGGTCCCATCGCCCTGATCGATCCGCGGATGCCGGTGGTGGTGCTGGCTCCGCGCGATCGGACCCACGCGAAGATCCTGGCGAGCATCCAGGAGGTCAAGGCCCGGGCGGGGATCGTGATCGCCGTGGGAACGGAGGGCGACACCGAGCTTCCTGCGCGCGCCGATCACTGCCTCACCATCCCGTCCACGAGTCCGCATCTGACCCCGATCCTGTTGGTGATTCCGCTCCAGCTGCTCGCCTACCACATCGCCGTGCTCAAGGGCTGCGACGTCGATCAGCCGCGAAACCTGGCGAAGAGCGTCACGGTCGAGTGAGGGGGGCCAGCCCGTAGGCGTGGGCGGGGTCTAACCGAGGGCACGACAGACGGGGAGGTCACTGGCGGGCATGGCCCAGGAAAAGCAACCGCAGACCACGCCGACGAGCACCCTCCGCCGCGCACTCCTCAATCTCGCCTATCATCCGCGCATCCCCGAAGGAGCCTACCTCGTCGCCATTGCGGTCGTCGTGGGGCTGGCGACGGCGCTGAGTTGCGTTCTCTTCCTTTCCCTCTT
>DASRUH010000032.1:0-6090 GCA_035655535.1 Methylomirabilis sp. (SeqCode) | reverse complement strand
TCACCGCGGGCGGGCGAGCTTCTTTCGCCTTGTCCTCGATGTCGCCGAGCGTCCCGGTGACGGTTTCCTGCACCGGCCTGGTCCCGAAGCGGATGATCGCGACCGGCGTCTCCGGCGGTCGCCCGTGCTCGAGGAGCCGCGCGACGATCTCTGCGAGCCGGCTCACCCCCATCAGGAAGACGACCGTCTCCATACCGGCCAGCGCCCGCCAGTTAACCGCCGAGATCTCCTTGACCGAGTGCCCGGTGACGAAGGCCACGGTGGAGGCGAGGTCGCGGTGGGTCAGGGGAATGCCCGCATAGGCAGGAACCGCGATGGCCGAGGTGACCCCCGGCACCACCTCGAAGGGTATCTGCGCCTCGACGAGGGCCTCGGCCTCCTCGCCCCCCCGGCCAAAGATAAACGGATCCCCGCCCTTCAGTCGCACCACGCTTTGACCCAGGCGGGCCCGCTCGATCACGAGGCGATTGATCTCCTCCTGCGGCAGGCTGTGTTCCCCTCCCCGCTTCCCCACGTAGATGCGCTCCGCATCGGGAGGGGCGTGGCTGAGCAGGCGCTCATTGGCCAGGTAGTCGTAGATGACGACCTCAGCGCGCTCGAGGCAGCGCTTTCCCTTCAGGGTCAGGAGGCCGGGATCGCCCGGGCCGGCCCCGACGAGGTACACTTTGCCTTTGCGTTCAGGGCTCATCGTTGACACCCGTGGTTGGTGATTGGTGGTTAGTGATAGGTGAGGGACACCAGTCACTCGTCACCAGCCACCAGTCACTAGCCACTCGCGGTCATCGGACCGCGAATCAGGGGGCGGCGGGGGGCTCCAGCGCCCTCTCCGAAAGCTCCTGCACGATCCGATCCGCTCCCTGCCGGATCAACTCGTCCGCAAGGGCGATGCCGATCGCCTCGGCTCGATCGCTCGGGCCGCGCCGCTCGCCCCGGACCATCCCGGTCCCATCCGGATGGCTCACCAGCGCCATAAGATGCAGTTCCCCGCCGTTGAGCCGCGCAAAGGCGGCGATGGGCACCTGACATCCCCCGCCCACTCGCCCGAGGAAGGCCCGCTCCGCGGCGACGGTGACCGCGGTCGGCTGGTGATTCAAGGGGTCCACCAGATCGCGCGTCCTCCCGTCCTCGACTCGAATCTCGACGCCCAGTGCTCCCTGCGCGACCGCGGGCAGGCTCACCTCGACCGGAAGGATCTCGGTAATCTCCTCCTGTCGCCCCAGGCGGACCATCCCGGCCGCGGCGACGACCACGGCGTCGAGCCCCTCCGTGCGAAGCTTCCGGAGACGCGTATCCAGGTTCCCTCGCAGGGGGACCACCAGCAAGTCGGGCCGGTAGCGCAGGAGCTGGGCTTGCCGCCTGAGGCTGCTCGTGCCGACCCGGGCACCCGTCGGCAGGGCATCGAGCTTCTTGTCCCGACGTGAGATCAGGGCGTCGGAGGGATCGTCCCGCTCGAGGATCGCGGCAATGGTGAGCCCGGGCGCTATTTCGGTCGGGACGTCCTTCATGCTGTGGACCGCCACATCGACCGCACCCTCGAGGAGCGCCTCCTCGATCTCCTTGATGAAGAGTCCCTTGCCTCCCACGCGGGACAGCGGGACGTGGACCAATGTATCGCCGCTCGTCGTGATCTTCACCAGGACGGGCGTCAGATCCGCATGGCGCCGCGTGAGCGCAGCGGCGACCCGCTCCGCCTGCGCGACGGCCAAGACGCTCCCCCTCGTTCCGATCCGCAGTTCACGGTTCATAGTCCAGGCCCTCTGGTGGTTGGTGATTGGTCATCAGTGACTGGTGAAAACCACCAACCACTAACCACCGACCACCAGTCACCCCTTTTCGGAGATCAGTCGCGGAGACCGAAGAGGCGGCGCAGGGCGCTCACGTACAGCAAGCCGTCCCGGTTGACGGACTGCCGTTTGAGCTCGGTGGTGGGGTGGTGCAGAATCTTGCTGACGATGCCGTGCGCCAACGACCGCACCACGTCCTGCTGGGCGGGCGTCAGTTCCGGCAGGCGGCTGAGGGCCTTGACGAGCTCCACCTCTTGGATCTCTTCCAGGTGGCGCCTGAGCGTGACGAGCGTCGGGACTACCTCGAGACTCTTCAGCCAGCGAAAAAAGGTGGCCACCTCGCGCTCGATCAACAGCTCCGCCTGCGCCGACTCGCGCTCTCGGGCCTCGCGATGGGCGGCGACGACCCCCTCCAGATCATCGATATCGTACAGGTACACGTTGTCGATCTCGTTCACCGCCGGGTCGATGTCCCGGGGGACCGCAATGTCGATGAGGAACAGGGGACGGTTCCAGCGGAGGCGGATGAGCTCCTCGACGTCGGCGCGGTGCAGGATGTAGTGGGGAGCGGCCGTGGAGCTCAACACGATGTCGGCCTCCAGCAGCTCGTGGCGGATCTGATCGAACCGGACGGCCCGGCCGCCGATCTGGGCCGCCAATTCGACAGCGTGATCGAAGTGCCGGTGTGCGACCAGGACCGTGTGGACCCCCTCGCCCTTGAGATGCCGGACCGCCACCTCGGCCATCTCCCCGGCCCCCACGATGAGGACGGTCCGGTCGGCCAGTTCCCCGAAGATCGTTTTGGCGAGGCCAATCGCCGCAGAGGGGATCGAGACGGCTGCTTCTCCGATGCCGGTCTCCGTGCGTACCTTCTTGGCCACCCCGAGGGCGCGCCCCATCAGGGTGTTCAAGATCGGGCCGGTCGCCGCCTGCGCCCGGGCGACCTCGTAGGCCGCCTTGACCTGGTGCAAGATCTGCGATTCCCCGAGGACGAGGGAATCCAGGCTCGCCGCCACCCGAAAGGCGTGCCGGACGGCCGCCTCCTGCTGATGCCGGTACAGCTTTTGCTCGAAGAGGGCGAGCGGAGTCCGCGTCCCCTCGGCCAGGATGTGAGGAATGGCGACCTGGGCCTGCTCGGGATCGTCGGTGACGGCGTACACCTCCACCCGGTTGCAGGTCGAGAGGATGAGCCGCTCCAGAACTCCCGCCTCTTGTCCCAGGCGCTCGAAAAAGGCGGGGAGCGCGGCCTCCGGGAGGTGTAGGCGCTCCCGGATCTCCACCGGAGCTGTCGTGTGATTGAGTCCGACCGTCAGAATCACCATGGCTCAGTTAAAGACGTGGGGCCGGCCCACCAGGACGCTGACCCCCAGCACCGTGACCAGGACCGCCCCGAAGCCGAGAACCGACAGGAGCGCCGCCTTCCGGCCCCGCCACCCGGCGGTGAGCCGGGCCTGCAGGAGTCCACCGTAAATCACCCAGGTGACCAACGACAAAAGCTGCGTGGGGTCCCACGTGAGGACTCGGCCCCAGGCGGCCTGCGCCTGGAACGCACCCGTGATGAGCCCCGCGGTGAGGAGGGGAAAACCGACCAGCAGCGCCCGGTGCCCGAGCCCGTCGAGAAAGTCCAACGAGGGGAGCCGGTAGTACATCGCACCGAGACTCTTCGACTTGAGTTGACGCTCCTGGAGGAGATACATCAGCCCGACTCCGCAGGTCAGCGCGAGGGCGGCGCTCCCCGACAGCACAAAAGTGACGTGGAGCCAGACCCACGTGTTGTCCAGGGCCGGACTCAAGCCGCCGGGGCTCTTCGGGACCGTGGCCGCGGCCAGGGCGGTGAGCAACACGATGGGCAGGACGAAGGCCCCCATGACATGCCGCCGAAAGCGGACCTCGAGGCCGAGATAGACGAGCACGGTCACCCACGCGAAGAAGGAGATGGCTTCATAGGTGTTGCCGGGCGGCAGGCGGCCCGCAGCGTAGAAGCGGGTGAGGAGGGCCAGTGTGTGGAGGACAGAGCCGCCCACCGTGGCCGCAGTGGCGAGCCGGGCGAGCGGGCCGCCCTGGAACCAGAGGAGGAGGAGATACGCAACCGTCCCCACCACATAGAGCAGCAGGGCCCCGTAGAAGAACGTCACATCCATGAGAACCAACCCGACATCCGACAAGAAGAGAGTGGCTGGTGGTTGGTGGATGGTGTCTCGTGCCTTTCACAAACCACTAACCACCAATCACCATTCACCATTCACCCGCCTGCACTAGGACTTGCGAGACCGCCGCGGCGTGCTGCCGAGGAGACCTTTCACCTCTTCCACAAATTCGTGGACGTCCTTGAACTGCCGGTACACGGAGGCGAAGCGGACATAGGCGACCTCGTCGAGCTCGTACAGGCGCTGCATGATCATCTCCCCGATCTCCGTGGAGCGGATCTCCCGCTCCTGCTTCTCCATGAGGCGCGCCTCGACCTCGTCGGCGATCTTTTCGAGCTCCGCCACGCTCACCGGCCGCTTCTGCGTCGCCTTGAGCAAGCCGCTGAGGATCTTGTTGCGGTCAAAGGGTTCCCGGCGGTCGTCCTTCTTCACCACCATGAACTGGATCTGCTCGATCCGCTCGTACGTGGTGAACCGCCGGCCGCACCGCAGGCACTCCCGGCGTCGGCGGATGACCACCCCGTCCTTGGCCTCCCGGGAGTCGACGACCTTTTCCTCAATCTGCCCGCAGAAGGGGCACTTCACGAGGATCGCTCCTCCGCCCGCATATGAAGCCGTTCGGCCCCGCTCACGGTTGAAGCCGCTCGGGATACAGGGGGAACTGCTGACACAGCTCCCGGACCTTCCCTCTCACGCGCTGCTGGCGCCCTGCGTCGGTCGCGTCCTGGAGCACCTCGGCGATGAGCTGGGCGATGAGGCGCATCTCCTCCTCGCGCATCCCGCGGGTCGTGACCGCCGGCGTCCCGATCCGGATGCCGCTGGTCACCGCTGGCTTCTCCGGATCGAAGGGGATGGCATTCTTGTTCACGGTGATGCCCGCCTGCTCCAGCGCCGCCTCCGCCACCTTCCCGGTCAGCCGCTTGGGCCGCAGGTCCACCAGCATCAGGTGCGTATCCGTCCCGCCCGCCACCAGCCGGAAGCCCAGGCCGCCCAGCTCCTCGGCGAGCGCGACCGCGTTGCGCTGGATCTGCCGCTGGTAGTCCCGAAACTCGTCGGTCAAGGCCTCCCTGAAGGCGACCGCCTTGGCGGCGATGATGTGCATCAGCGGGCCGCCCTGGAACCCGGGGAAGAGGTTCTTGTTGAGAACGGCCGCGTATCCTTCCTGACACATGATCATGCCGCCGCGCGGCCCCCGCAGCGTCTTGTGCGTCGTGGTGGTGACGAACTCCGCGTACGGGATCGGCGAGGGATGCAGTTTGGCGGCGATGAGGCCGGCGGGATGGGCGATGTCGGCCATGAGGATCGCGCCAACCGACGCTGCGATCTCTTTGAACCTGGCGAAATCGAGGGTCCGGGGGTAGGCGCTGCCGCCGACCACGATCATCTTCGGCTTGTGTTCCCGGGCCAACTGCGCGACTTGCGCGAAGTCGATCTGCTCGGTCTCGGGATGGACCCCGTAGGGGATCACGTGGAAGAACCGACCCGAGAAATTGACCGGACTGCCGTGGGTGAGGTGCCCGCCGTGGGCCAAGTTGAGGCCCATGATCGTGTCCCCCGGCTGCAGGACCGAGAAGTAGACCGCCATGTTGGCCTGCGTGCCGGAGTGAGGCTGGACATTGACGTGCGCCGCGCCGAAGAGCATCTTCGCCCGCTCGATGGCCAGGGCCTCCACCCGATCAACGAACTCACAGCCGCCATAATAGCGCCGGCCCGGGTATCCCTCGGCGTACTTGTTGGTCAGGACGGAGCCGGCCGCCTCCAGCACCGCCTCGCTCACGAAGTTCTCAGAGGCGATGAGTTCGAGTCCGTACGCCTGCCGCTCCGTCTCCAGGCGAATCGCCTCATCGACCTCCGGATCTACCGCGCGCAATCGCTTCACCGGTGCCTCCCCGTGTTAGTCTGCTGTCAGCTGTCCGCAGTCCGCCATCAGCGATTAGACTAAAGACTGTGGACTTGAGATTAGAGTCCATGATCTCCCGTCTCCGGTCCCAAGTCTCTGGGTGCCGACCGCTGACCGCTGACAGCTGACTGCTGCTCTTTCTGGCCGATGCGTCCCGCGAGGTCCCGCGACAGGGTAAACAACGCGCGGTGTACCGGTGGCCCGTAAAACTCGAGGCCGGCCCCGGACCCCAACCGTTCCCGGAATCGCGCCTCGATGA
>DASRUH010000031.1:0-8067 GCA_035655535.1 Methylomirabilis sp. (SeqCode) | reverse complement strand
GGCCGTCTCCGGGCTGAGACCGGCCAAAGCAGCAAGCTCCCCCCGACGGAGGGGTAGATGGAGGGTGGTTCCCTTTGGGCCCGGCCTGCCGTACCGCTCCGCGAGATCGAGGAGCTGGGCAGCCATGCGGATCCGGGCGTCGCACTGGCGCCACCCTGAGAGGATTTTCTTGGGATCACGCCTTTAGGCGGCAAGACTCCACGGCAGGCACAGCCTAGCGAGATGCGGCGGCGGTCGCCTGCAACACCTCTTCCGCCAGCCCTTCGACAAGCTCGGGATCCGTGTTCAGCGACTCGGTACGGCGGAGCGTGAGGCCGAGCTCCCGGGCTTTTTCCTGGGCCTCGAGGTCGATGTCGTAGAGGATCTCCAGATGATCCGCGACGAAGCCGATGGGGACGACCAGGACCTGGGAATAGCCCTCGCCTTTCACCTCTTCGAGGACCTCAACTAGATCCGGCCCCAACCAGGGAAAGGCTGTCTTACCGGCACTCTGGTACGCCCGGCGCCAGTGGGGAAGCGCGAGGCGCTTGGCAAGGGCACGCGCGGTCTCTTCGAGTTGGGTCGGGTACGGGTCCTGTCTGGCCAGGATCTTTTCGGGGAGGCTGTGCGCGGTGAAGAGGACCATCGTCCCGTGCGCCTCTGGCCGCACAAAGGCGGCCAGCTCCCGTTGAATGCGCTTGGCGAGTGCCGAGAGATATTTCGGGTTGAGGTGCCAGGTCCGGACGACATGGACCTTCAGATCGGGGCGCCCGTCGAGGACATCCCTGGCGTAGCGCATGTAATCGTCGATGATCATCACCGACTCGTGCGGCGCCAGGACGAGGGCCACCATCTCCGGGACCCCGTCCCGGATCATCCGCTGCACCACCTCGATGATGAAGGGGGGTGCATGCTTCATGGCTAAATATACCGTGAAGCGTGCGGGGGCTTTGCGATCGAGGACGGCCTGCAGCCCCTTCGCCTGCGCCTCGGTGATCGCATACAGCGGCGATGCGCCGCCGATGGCCTGATACCGCTCCGTAAGTTCCTCCACCTCTTCGGGGGTCGGTTTCCGGCCCCGCCGGATGTGGGTGAAATAGGCCGCCACCTCGTCGCGACTTCTCGGAGTACCGTAGGCCATGAGCAGGACGCCGATCATCGCCGCGCGCCCCGTTCGTGGACCCACTCCACCAGGCGTGCCACGCGCTCCGGCGGAGTCGCGGGGAGGACGCCGTGACCGAGATTGAAGATGTGCCCGGCACAGTCCCGCCCGTCCTCGACGATCTGGAGCGCCTTCGCCAGGCAGTCCTCCTCGTTGCCGAGGAGCAAGACGGGGTCGAGATTCCCCTGCAGGGCGAAGGCGTCGCCGAAGATGCCGCGGGCCCCGCAAAGCGAGACCCGCCAGTCCACCCCGATCACCTCCGCGGGGAGCGTGGCGAACTCGGGAAACAGATGCGTGCTGGCCGTGCTGAAGTAGATCCGGGGGACCGATTCACCCACCTGCTCGAGTTGGGTGACCAGGTGGGGCTTGACCCGATCGCGAAAGTCCTCCGGGGAGAGGACGCCGACCCACGAATCAAAGACCTGCACCATCGCAGCCCCGGCCTCGATCTGGGCCTTCAGGTACCGGGCGAGATTATCCGCCAGCCGCTTCATCAGTGCTTCCCACTCCCGCGGGTGGGCATGGAGAAAGGCCCGCGTTTTCGGGTAGTCGCGGGAGGGTGTGCCCTCGATCAGATACGAGGCAAAGGTGAACGGCCCGCCGGTAAAACCGATGAGCGGACGATCCAGCGCCCGGCGCAGGAGCCGGATCGCTTCGAAGGTGAAGGCGACGTCCTCCAGGTCCAGAGGGGGGAGGACGGCGAGCTCGCTGGCAGTCAGGCCGCGCTGGAGCACGGGCCCTCGTCCCTCCACCAGGTCGAACGCAATCCCCATGCCCCACAGCGGGACGAGCAGATCCGAAAAGAGGATCGCCGCGTCCAGATCGAACCGCCGAAGCGGCTGGAGCGTCGCCTCGACCGTGAGCTCCGGGGTCCGGCAGATCTCCTCCATCGAGTATTTCGCCCGGAGTTCCCGGTACTCGGGGAGGTATCGGCCCGCCTGGCGCATGATCCAGATCGGAGTCGTATCGACCGGTGTGCCTCGGCTTGCCTTCAGAATCCGGTCACGCATCTCTGTCCCGTGGGCGTCTCACCGGCGCAGCCGGACCGACAGGTACAGGATCACGATCCCGAGGATCAGGTTCGTCCGGCCGATCCAGAGCGCGGCGGTGAAGAAGCCTCCCCGTCTCCGGGCGGCCGCGGGCGCGATCCAGAAGTCGTGCAGGACCTTGCAGCACAGCACGATCCCCACCAGGACCAGCTTCAGGGACAGCGGCCACGCGCGCCAGTTCCACCCGCCGCTCAGGAAGACCGCTCCCGTGCCGAGCAGCAGGGCAAAGGCCCCCCACGACAGGACCCGGAAGGTCCGGCCCAGGATTCGCAGGGGGGCCGACCCGCCCTCGCCGCTCACCCGAAGTCGCGGCGCTGCCGCAAAGAAGAGGATGTTGCCGCCGATCCAGGTGACGGCGGCCAGGAGGTGGACAAAGAGCAAGCCCGTATCGGTCATGCGCCCCCATCACGAACGGCGTGTCGGGCAATTTATCGCGGTTCATTCATCCGGGCGGCGGTCTCGGCTGCGAGTGCGAGCAGCACCCGATTGCCCCATCCGAAGTGTTTCTCGGAGAGGATGAAGACGCGCTCCGCGACGAACCGGAAGCACCGGAGATCGCCCTGCTCCTCGAGGACCGCCCGAAGGGAGAAGCGCCGTCGGGCCCGTGGGAACCGACGGAGGTAGACCCGGACGGCCCGGAGAGCCTCGTGCGCTCGCAGCAGGCGGACCGTCCCCTCGATTTGGAGCCCGCGCAGGGGGCGGGTGTCGCTCGGGTGGATGGCCGCGGCCGCCCGGGGGTGGCCGGCAATGTTCGTGGCATGCCGCGTTGAGAGGCGGGACATGAAAAAAAACGCCAGGCTCGCGGTGTCCGCTTCCCAGGCGTAGATGACCGGGGTGGCCCAGGGACCCTCGGGTCCCCAGGTCGCCAGGGTCATGATCCGGTTCTCCTCGAGCAGGGCGCGACAGATCTCACGCAGCAGGGTCGGGTCGGTGGACATCGGGGTGCCCGGGATGAGGGGACAGGGATCCGTTCATGGGTGATCTGCCTCACCGAAGACCTCGAGGAGCACCGCGGGGAGCGAGCCGCACCGCCCGGCGAAGATCGGGGTGTCCCGACGCGTGTACGGGCGCCCGGCCGTGCTCCGGAGGGCCGTCACCAGCTCCGAGAAACGTTCGAGGTCGTCGGTCTCGTACCCCACCACGAACTCCCAATCCGCGATCCCGGTGGAGTAGACCAGGACCTGATCGATGTCCTTGAAGCCGTGGCCCACCCGGGCGTGATCCTTCATCAAGGCCCGGCGCTCTTCGGCCGGGAGCTGGTACCACTCGTGGGTCTTGATGAACGGATAGACGACCAGGTAGCGCTTGCGTTCCCCCGGCACCTTGACGCTGATGCCGCTCTGGCCGGTGTACTGCGAGGGGCGGACGAAGCCCCAGAGGCTCACGGTGAGCTCCAGATTCGTCCGGAGCAGCCCGGCCGCGGCGGCCTGGTAGGCCTCCACCTCTTCCGCTGCGAGCCAGAAACCGAGCTCGGCCGAGGCGCGAAGCCCCA
Source organism: Methylomirabilis sp. (SeqCode) (assembly GCA_035655535.1). Lineage (GTDB taxonomy): Bacteria > Methylomirabilota > Methylomirabilia > Methylomirabilales > CSP1-5 > CSP1-5. Next base: position 4,385 of record DASRUH010000031.1, on the reverse strand, counting down.
CGAGGCTGTACGGGTATGCCGCCACGATCCCGGGGAGCTTGTGGATCTCTTCCGCCGCCGCCCGGACCTTCTCCCGGATGTCGGCAGTCCTGAGCCCGTGGGGGACGCGGAAATACAGGAACCCGTGCACTGTGATCCCGGCCATGGACACCATCCCTCCGCGACAGGGGTCCCTCGTCATGGGGAGTCTATCTACTATATGCCCGGAAGGCGCGCTGGGTCAACTGCATCCGTCAAGGGCCGAAGGTTGGAGACGCGCTGGAGCCCGCCGGGCTGATACAATAGGATCGAGCGCGACTTCCATTCATGCGTCGGGATCAGGGGAGGGAGGCCATGGGGAACCTGGTACTGGTCACGCTGCACCTGCTGGGCGCGGTGGTCTGGATCGGCGGCATGCTCTTCCTGGGGGTCGTCCTCGTCCCCGTCCTGCGCGGCCGTCCGCCGGCGGAGCGCGTGGCGCTGCTCCACGCGGTGGGCGGCCGCTTCCTGAAGGTCGGCTGGGCGGCCCTGGGCACGCTCCTCGTTACGGGGCCGCTCCTCTGGGCCCTGCGGGGCTTCGCGATCGGTCCGGTCATGGGCCACAAGTTGGTTTTGGTCGCGATCATCCTCATCCTGAGTGTGCTCCACGATTTCGTGCTGGGTCCCCGTCTTGTCGCGCTCATCGGGCAGAGCGAGGCGAGTGAGGAGACGGCGCGGCTCCGGCGGCGTGTGGCGCTCCTCGCCCGCCTCAACGTGCTGTTGGCCCTCGTCGTTTTCGTCCTGGGCATAGCCGTCAGCCGCGGGCTGTAGGGGAATCCTTCCCATCGGGGAGGGGTGTGAGGACTCCATGAGTGCCCTGACAATGGCTCCCGGTCCGGAGCGCCGGCAGGTCGAGTTTGAGGTTGGGTTCGTCTGGCTGGCGCTGGCGACGGCTGTGTTTGCCGGCTTTGCGATCGGCGCCCATCTCACATTTGTCATCGGCTTCGATTTTCCCCTTGGGCGAGGCTTTGCCAGCTTTGTCCAAACGCACGGGCATCTGCAACTTGTCGGGTGGGCTGGCCTCTTCATCATCGGGATCAGCCTCCACGTGATTCCCCGGCTGGCCAGCGTTCCCATTGCCCATCCGGAATGGATCCCACGCATCTTGTGGGCAATGGCGGCCGGTCTCTTGCTGCGCGGTCTCGGGCATCCCACCCTGCCGTATCTCGGCGGGAGCGCCTTCGGATATTGGCTGGTGGCCGGTTCGGGCCTCCTGGAGTGGATTGCCATTGTCATGTATGTTGCTCTTTTGCTCCGGCCCCTGCGCGGCGTCCGGGACGCCCGGCTGCAGCCGGCCCTCTTCTCGGTTCGGCCGTATTTCGTCATGATGCTGGCCGGCTGGCTCGTCTATGCCTCACTCAATGTCCTGCTGCTGTGCGACATGGCGTGGCGCAGGGCGAGTGTCGTGGACCGGTCGTGGAATGAATTCGCCATCGAAATCTTTATCGGCCTGGTGCTCCTCCCCGTTGCCTTCGCCTTTTCGGTCCGCATGTTCCCCCTGTATCTTGGCCTACGCGCCCCCGATTGGCCGGTCCGCGGCACCGCGTACCTCTATCTGATCGGCGCCGCAATGTACGTGGTTCCTCTCGTCCCGTGGGTGGCAGCGCTGGCCCCGAAGGCCGCCCCATCCCTCTCCAGGGCGGGGATGCTCCTGAGGGGAGGGGTCGTCCTCTGGTTCGTGTGGCAGCTCGACATTCTCACGCGGCACCGGGACCCGTGGATGGTCAAGCGCGAGGTGGAGCCGCTGCCGGACAAGCGGCCCACGCGACCTGGCCTGCCGGATTATGGCGAGTTCGGCCGGTCCGAATGGCTGGTCTATGCGGCCTATGCGTGGCTGGCCCTCGCGGCATTGTTCGAGGTGCTTCTCGGAGGGGCGGGCCTGTTGGGATCTCCGGTGCCGATCTCCACGGACGTGGTCCGTCACATGTACCTGCTCGGGTTCATCACCCACCTCATCTTCGGCGTGTCGGTCCGGATGATTCCGGGCTTACTCAAGAAGAAATGCGTGGCCAGTGCCGCCCTGGTCGATGCGACATTCTGGTTGGGCACCCTGGCGGTGGTCTCGCGCGTCCTCCCCCTGATTCTGCCCCCGAGCCTGGTGGAGGCGCTTCCCTGGAGCGCCTCGATCGCCCAGACCGCTTTTGCGCTCTCGGGGATCATCGGTCTGGCGGCCGTCGGTTGCCTGGCAGTCAATCTCTGGAGGACCGGGGGAGAAGGGGAGTGCGGCTCCCCGCAATAACACCCGGATCACGCGCGTTCTCCCCAAAGGCCGCTTGGCTCTCGGGACCAACCTGATGTATTGTAAGATTGGCATGCGGGGCGCGTCGAACCGCAGGAGAATCCGAGGACCGGCGACATGACGAATGGGGCCAAAAGTACAGGGTCGCTGAGGAGCGAGGAGGAGTTCCGGCGCATCGTCGAAACCGCCTCTCTCGCCATCCTGGTCGTTGACCGTGAGGGGCGCATCGGCTATGCGAACGCCAGGGCCGCGGAGATGTTCGGCTACGGCAGGGAGGAGCTCCTCGGGCAGTCGGTGGAGATCCTGCTTCCCGAGCGCTTCCGGACCGCGCATGCGACGCACCGCACCGGGTACTTTGCCGGGCCGCGCGTCCGGCCGATGGGCCTGGGGCTCGACCTCGCCGGCCAGCGCAAGGACGGCACAGAGTTCCCGATCGAGATCGGCTTGAGCTACATCGAGACGGAAGACGGGTTCATTGCCATGGCCTCCATGACGGACATCACCGAACGCAAGCGCGCGGAGGAGCGGCAGAACACGCAGTTTGCCGTGACGCGAGTCTTCGCGGAGTCGGCCACGCTGAAGGACGCCATCGGGCCCCTCCTGCAGGCCATCTGTGAAGGTCTCGGATGGGATCTCGGAGAGCTCTGGCTCGTGGACCCCGACGTGAACCGCCTCCGCTGGGCCGGGATCTGGCATGTGCCGGGCCTCGATGTCGCGGAGATTGAGGCCATCAGTCGCCAGCTCACCTTTTCACAGGGTAGTAGCTTGCCCGGCCGCATCTGGGCCTCAGGCGAGCCCGTATGGATAGCCGACATTCTCACCGATGCCAATTTTCACCGCATGGCTGTCGCGGCCATGATGGGCCTCCACGGGGCGCTGGGCTTCGCGGTCCGGGACGAGCGAGCGGTGACGGGCGTCATGGTCTTCTTTAGCCGCATCGTCCGACTGCCCGACCAGGAACTCCTGAAGATCGTGACCGACATCGGCAGCCGGATCGGGCAGTTTATCAAGCGCAAGCGGGCCGAGGAATCCTTGGCTCGGCAGGCGGCAGAGCTCGGCCGGATGGGGGAACAGGCGCGGATCCGCGAGGCCTTTATCCGGAACGTGGTCGAAAGCATTCGGGACGGCATCATCGTGGTCGGCCGCGAGGGGCGGATCACAGAATGGAACCGGGCAATGGAGCAACACTGCGGGATCGCCGCCACCGAAGCCAGGGGGCGCTCTCTCCTGGAGGTCTTTCCGGTGCTTCGGGCGCGCGGCTTTGAACAGGCGCTCGCCCGGCTATTCGCGGGGGAAGTGGAGGTGACCCTCGAAGGGCTCGAGCACGAGACGCGCCACCGGGGGCGCATCGTGGCGAACATTTCGGGGAGTGTCCTGCGCGCGGCATCGGGGGAGGCCATCGGCGCAGTCCTGGCCTTCGAAGATGTGACCGAGCGTCTCCAGATGGAACGGAGCGTCCGGCACTCGGAGAAGATGGCGGCGGTCGGAACGTTGGCGGCCGGGATCGCGCACGAGATCAATAATCCCATCGGGATCATCAGTTCCCGGGTCGAGCTGATGCTCATGGAGGCCGGCGAAAAAGGGCTGGCGCCGGGGGTGGTCAGGGACCTTCACGTCGTCGAGAAACACGCCGGGCGCGTGGCCAGGATCACCCAGGGCCTCCTCTCCTTTTCCCGCCAGGCCCCCTGGCGGCTCGCGCCCGTCAACGTGAACCAGGTCGTCGAATCGGTCCTCCTCCTGGTTGAGAAACAGTTGAGTAAGGAAGGGATCGCCTTGAAGAAGGACCTGGCCCCGGATCTCCCGGAAATCCGGGGGAGCCCCAACCACCTCGAACAGGTGATCGTGAACCTGGTCACCAATGCCCGCGAGGCGATGTCCGCCGGGGGGAGCCTCTCGGTCTCCACCATCGTTTTCCAGCCGGCGGTAACCAACCCTGGCGTTGGACAAGGGTACCTCAGTCCTCAGCGGTTCGACCGCCCTGAGCGGCTCGGCCGTGAGCTCACCGTCGAACGGCTCACCGCCGAAGGGTCCTCAGTCCTCGCTGGGTCCGCGGTGGAGATCCGGATTGGCGACACCGGTCCGGGGATCCCTGCCGAGATCCTCCCGCGGATCTTCGATCCCTTCTTCA
>DASRUH010000030.1:0-10775 GCA_035655535.1 Methylomirabilis sp. (SeqCode) | reverse complement strand
CCCGCAATGATCACCTTGAGCCCTCGCTTCTCCGCGGTCCGTGCATACTCCATCACCTGGGCAGGGGCCCGATGGGCCGAGATCACCCGCACTTCATGGGGAATGTCAAAAGACTTGAGTGCCTTTACGGCCTCTTCCATGATGGGAAAGTCCGAGTCGCTTCCCATCACGATGCCGACCACGGGCTTTTTCTGTTCACGGTTCATGGTTCACCGTCCGTTGCGCGGGTTTCAGGGCTGCCCTCCGGTCGCTGTCATTGAGTATCTTACAACGAAACGATACGATGTGTCTGCACTTTCTGTAGTTGCCGTACGCGACTACGATAAGCGGTCGAGCGCCTTCTTGCCGATGTCGGTCCGGTAGTGGACCCCCTCCCAGTAGATCTTCTTGACGCCCTGATAGGCGGTCGTAATGGCCTCGCGGATGTCCGTGCCGATGCCGGTGACGTCGATCACCCGACCGCCGTCCGTGACGATCTTGCCGTTCTTCAGCGTCGTGCCGGCATGAAAGATCACCACGCGGGGGACATTGGCCGCCTCATCCAATCCCGAGATCACCTTGCCCTTCTCGTAGGCGCTGGGGTAGCCGCCGGACGCCATGACCACACAGACCGCCGGCTCGGGCCGCCACGCGATGGTGTGCTCGTGAAGACGCTCCGCGATCACCGCCTCGAGAATCGGAACGAGATCCGACGTCATGCGGACCAGGAGGGGCTGCGCCTCGGGATCGCCGAACCGGGCGTTGAACTCCAGGACCTTGGGTTCTCCATCCTTGATCATCACCCCGGCGTAGAGCACCCCCTTGTACGGTCGTCCCTCCGCCGCCATGCCTCGAACGGTCGGGAGCATGATCCGGTCCATGATCTTTCGGTCCACCTCTTCGGTCACGACGGGAGCGGGAGAGTAGGCGCCCATCCCGCCCGTGTTCGGCCCCTGGTCGTTGTCGAAGATCGGCTTGTGGTCTTGGGAGGAGGCCATCGGCAGGACCGTCTTCCCGTCGGTAAAGGCGAGGAAGGACGCCTCCTCACCCGTGAGGCACTCTTCGATGACCACCTGCGCGCCCGCGTCGCCGAAGAGCCGCTCCTCCATGATCCGGCCGATCGCCTCGTGGGCGGCCCCCACCGTGGCGCAGACCATGACCCCCTTCCCCGCAGCCAGCCCGTCCGCCTTGACCACGATGGGAGCCCCGACCTTTTCCACATAGGCCCTGGCCGGGCGGGGATCATCGAAGACCTCGTAGGCGGCCGTGGGGATGCGGTATTTCCGCATCAGGTGTTTGGTGAAGCTCTTGCTCCCTTCGATGATCGCCGCGTCGCGGCGCGCCCCAAAAATCCTGAGGCCGCGTGCCTCGAATTCATCCACGATGCCGAGCACCAGGGGCGCCTCCGGGCCCACCAGGGTCAGATCGATCTTTTCCTCGAGGGCAAACTCCACGAGACTGGCGATGTCGGTCACTGGAATATGAATGCAGGTGGCGATCTGCGCCATCCCGGCGTTGCCCGGGGCTGCGTAGAGGAGAGGTTTGCGAGGACTCTGGGCCAGCTTCCAGAGCAGGGCGTGTTCCCTGCCTCCCTGTCCGACCACCAGGATTTTCATAGCCCCCCTCCCTCCTCACCGACGGCCGACGCCAGCCGTCGGGTTCATAGTTCACGGTTCATGGTTCACGGAAAAGCTCGACCCCATACTCTGTGAACTGTGCACTGTGAACCGTGAACCAGTCTAGTGGCGGAAGTGGCGAATGCCGGTAAAGACCATGGCCATTCCGTGCTCGTCGGCGGCCTGTACGGCCTCGGCGTCGCGCACCGAGCCGCCCGGCTGGATGATGGCGGTCGCCCCCGCTTCGGCCACGACGTCGATGCCGTCGCGGAAAGGGAAGAAGGCGTCCGAGGCGACGACCGTGCCGATGAGCGGAGCGTGCGCCTTACCGATGGCCGTCCGGCAGGCATCCACGCGGCTCATCTGGCCGGCCCCGATGCCCACCGTGGCCGTGGCGGTCGTGAACACGACGGCGTTCGACTTGACATGCTTGACGACCTTGAACGCGAAGGCCAGGGCCGCCCATTCCGCCGGAGTCGGCTCCCGCTTGCTCACGACCTTGAGGGTGGAGGGGTCCGTGTCGATGCGGTCCCGCTCCTGGACCAGGAGGCCGCCGGAGACCCCCCGGACCTCCCGCGGATCCGGTGAAGGCGGCCACGCCGCCGCCGGAAGCTGCATGAGCCGGAGGTTGGTGCGCGGCCGGAGGACCTCTCGGGCAGCCTCGGTGTACTCGGGCGCGATGACCGCTTCAACGAAGGTCGAGACGATTTCTTTCGCCGTCATCTCGTCGACGGCCCGGTTGAGCCCGACCACCCCTCCGTAGGCCGAGGTCGGGTCGGTCCGATAGGCGCGCCGGTACGCCTCGAGCAGGGTGTCCGCGAGGGCGACGCCGCACGGGGTGGTGTGCTTGATGATGCAGGCCGCAGGGGCGGTAAACTCCAGGCTGAGATGAAGCGCGGCGTCGAGGTCCAGCAGATTGGTGTAGGAGAGGTCCTTCCCCTGCAACTTACGGGCATGCGCCAGCCAGGGACCTCGGGCCCCCGCGTCACGGTAGAGCGCCCCCCGCTGGTGCGGATTCTCCCCGTACCGGAGCAGCTGCACGCGCTCGAGTCCCAGGGCGAGAAAGGGCGGGAACAGTTGCGGCCACTCGGGCTCGAGGGCGGCGCCGCGGCAGCTCACGGCGCTGAGAAAGCTCGCGATCACTCCCTCGTACCGCGCCGTGAGTCGAAAGGCCGCCTGGGCCAGCCGCAGGCGCGTCTCGAGCGACAGGCCGCCGTCGCGGCGGAGCTCTTCCAGGATCTCGGCGTACTGCGCGGGGTCGGTGACGATGGCGACCCCTTCGAAGTTCTTTGCCGCCGAGCGGACCAGCGTGGGGCCGCCGACGTCGATCTGTTCCGTGGCCCGGTCGAGCTCCACCGGCGCAGTCCCGATCGTGGCTTCGAAGGGGTAGAGGTTCACCGCCACGAGGTCGATGGGGGCGATTCCATGCCGCTCGAGCTCTCGCTCGTGGTCCGGATCGCCGCGTCGGGCAAGGATGGCGGCGTGGATCGCCGGGTGGAGCGTCTTCACCCGTCCGTGAAGCAGGTCCGGTGAACCCGTCACGGCGGCGACGTCGGTGACGCTGATGCCCGCGCTGCGCAGGTGCGCGGCCGTCTTCCCGGTCGAGATGAGCTCGGCGCCGTGCGTGGACAAGCCGGCGGCGAACTCGACCAGCCCCGCCTTGTCCGACACGCTGAGGAGAGCTCGCCGGATCCGGAGGCGTCCTTTCTGCATCCGCTGCCCGTCCCGTGCTGGTTGTCCCGGTTGGACCTTTCCGGCTCGCGCCGTGTTCGTTTCTAGGGGTGGATGTAGCCCCAGGGCTCTCTCGAGGGCCGTTCGACCTCGGCGCCCTGACAGAGGACGCGGCGGCCGACGACCTTCAGCCGGCCTTCGGCATAGAGCTGGATCGCCCGGGGATAGATCTGGTGTTCGAACTTCAAGATCCGGGCGGCAAGGCTCTCCTCGGTGTCGTCGTCGAAAACCGGGACCACGGCCTGGATAATGATGGGGCCGGTGTCGACTCCCTCGTCGGCGAAATGGACCGTGCAGCCGGAAAACTTCACGCCATGGTGGAGCGCCTGCCGCTGGCTGTGCAGACCGGGAAACGAAGGTAGCAGGGCGGGGTGGATGTTCATGATCCGATGACGAAAGTGCCCGATAAACCGGGACGTCAGGACCCGCATGTACCCGGCTAGACAGACGAGCTCCACGTTGTGCGCGGTGAGGGCGGCGATCAGGGCGGCGTCAAAGGCCTCGCGGGTTGGATGGGCCTGAGGGTCCAGGACAGCGGAGGCGATGCGATGACGGCCGGCCCGTTCGAGGGCGTAGGCCTCGGCGTTGTCGCTGAGGACGACGACCACGGCGGCGTCGAGCTTGCCCGCCTCCGCGGCGTCGATGATGGCTTGCAGGTTGGATCCGCGGCCGGATGCCAGGACCCCGATCCGGAGCATGTTCCTCCTGATCACGCGCTCTCCTTCGGCCTGAATCTAACAGAGCGGGACTTGCCCGGGCAAGGGATTTTCCCGGCGGTCTGCCCTGGCACAGGCGGGTACTCTCCGGGGACGATGCCAGCGAGGTCCCTGGGGGCTGCAATAGCATGCTTGGCAGGGAAAAGGAGAGGGAATGGCAGCCTCCATTAAGTTAAAGTATGATATCATAGTGTATTACTTAAATATCTAAAACACATGGTGATGTATTCAGTTATTCATATAATTGATCCAGCTCGGCATTGAACCGATGCAACTGGGAAGGATTAGGCGTGGAAAAGAAAGATCTTGACAGGGTATTCAGGTATTTGATAATAGACCAGTAAATTGATTGACAATATCGAGATAGGGGCGGATTCGGGACCATGAAGATATCAACCAAAGGAGATTACGCGACCCGGGCGATGCAGGAACTCTCCCTGCATTACAACAAGGGTCCCATCCTGATTGAAGCGATCGCCCAGCGCCAGGAAATCCCGGTCAGGTACCTGGAGCAGCTCCTCCTGATCCTCAAGCGTGCGGGATACCTGGAGAGCAAGCGGGGAGTGAAGGGGGGATATGCGTTGGCCAAGCCCCCTCACCAGATCACGCTCGGCGAAATTATCCGCCTGATGGAGGGCAGCCCGGCTCCCCTCTTCTGCGTCGATCCCTCGAGCCGGGAGAAGTGCCCCGTGGAGCATCGGTGCGGGTTCCAGACCGTGTGGGCCGACGTCCGGGATGCGGTGGCCGCCATCCTCGATGGGATCACCTTCGAGGAGATCTGTCGGCGCGCGCAGCTCAAGGTCGCACCGAAGAGCATGAGCTACCACATTTAAGACGGCGACCGGCAGGGAGGAGTGGTGTTTGGTGATTAGTGATTGGTGGTTGGTGAAGGGCACCAGCCACTAGTCACCAGCAACCAGCCACTACCCCCTGGGGTGGTTGGTGAGCGGTGAGCGGAATATGACAGCGCGAACGCCTCGCCTGGCGAAGAGTGTGCTGGACCTCATCGGGAACACCCCGATGGTGGAGCTCGCCAAGGTCTCTCCCCGGAACGGCGCCACCGTCGTGGCCAAGGTGGAGTCCTTGAATCCGGCCGGGAGCGTGAAAGATCGCATCGCCTGGTCGATGATCGAGGAGGCGGAACGGCATGGCCGGCTGAGGCCCGGGGCGACCATCGTCGAGCCGACGTCCGGCAACACCGGGATCGGACTGGCCATGGTCTCGGCGGTCAAGGGGTATCGCCTGATCCTGACGATGCCCGACGACATGAGTCTCGAGCGCCGGACGCTGCTGCAGCGGTTCGGCGCCGAGGTGATCCTGACGCCTGCCATCGAGGGGATGACCGGGGCCGTCTTCGCCGCCGAAGAGCTGTGCCGGGAGAACCCGGACTACTTCATGCCGCAGCAGTTCGTCAACCCGGCGAATCCGGAGGTGCACCGCCGGGCGACGGCCCAGGAGATCCTCGACGTGATGGGCGAGCGGATCGACGCCTTTGTCGCCGGGGTGGGGACCGGAGGGACGATCACGGGAGTGGGGGAAGTCCTCAAGGCGCGAATCCCCGGGATCAAGGTGATCGCGGTGGAGCCGGCCAAGTCGCCGGTCCTGCAGGGCGGCAAGGCCCGGCCCCACGCGATCCAGGGGATCGGCGCCAGCTTCATTCCCGGGGTCCTCAACATGGCCGTTCTGGATCAGATCATCGCGGTCAGCGATGAAGATGCGTATAAAATGACCGCTCGCCTGACGCGGGAGGAGGGACTCCTGGTCGGGGTTTCGGCCGGAGCCAACGTCTTCGCCGCCGTCACGGTGGCCCGCGAACTGGAGAGGGGCAAGGTCGTCGTGACGGTCCTGCCCGATACGGGTGAGCGGTACCTCAGCGTGCCGTATTAGTCGTCAGGAAAGGAGCAGGGGCATGGGGGCCAAGGTTTACATCCCGACGCCGTTTCGCGCCCTGACCGGCAACCAGGCCACGGTCGAGATCGAGGGGGGGACCGTCGCGCATCTCATCGATGCCCTCGACGCCCAGTTTCCGGGGATCCGCGAGCGCGTCCTGGATGCGCACGGAGAGATCCATCGACATGTCAACATCTACGTGAATGAGGTCGCCGTGGAGAACCTCAAGGGCAAGGAGACCGCCCTCACGGACGGCGACGAGGTGGCGCTGATCCCGGCCATCGCCGGCGGGGCGATCCCGTTCACCGAGGAGCAGATCAAGCGGTACAGCCGCCACATCATCCTCCCGGAGGTCGGCGGGAAAGGACAGCGCAAGCTCCTGAACAGCAGCGCCCTCCTGGTCGGCGCCGGAGGCCTCGGCTGTCCGGCGGCGCTGTACCTGGCCGCCGCGGGGGTCGGCCGGCTCGGGATCGTCGATTTCGATCGGGTGGACCTCAGCAACCTCCAGCGGCAGATCCTCCACCATACGCACGACGTGGGTCGGCCCAAGGTCCTGTCGGCGGTCGACACGATCGGGGACATCAACCCGGGAGTGAAGGTCGAACCGTACGAGGCCCAGCTCTCGTCGGAGAACGTCAGGGAGATCATCGGCGGCTACGACGTCATCGTGAACGGGTGCGACAACTTTCCGACGCGATACCTGCTGAATGACGCCTGTTACTTCCTGAAGAAGCCGATGGTGGACGGCAGCATCTTCCGCTTTGAGGGGCAGGTGACGGTCTTTGTCCCCGGAAAGGGCTGCTACCGCTGCCTCTATCCTGCCCCGCCCCCGCCCGGGCTCGTGCCGAGCTGCGCGGAGGCGGGTGTCCTGGGGGTCCTGTGCGGCATCATCGGGAGCCTGCAGGCACTGGAGGCGATCAAGCTCCTCCTGGGCACGGGAGACCCGCTGGTCAATCGCCTGCTCTTCTTCGACGCCCTGACGCTCGAGTTCCGGCAGGTCAAGATCCGGCGGGATCCGGAGTGTCCGGTGTGCGGCGATCATCCGACGGTCACGGACCTCATCGATTATCACGAGTTCTGCGGCGTGCCGCAGGCGCAGCCGGTCACCTAGTAACGTTGGGGAAAAGTTCAACGTGCAAAGTTCAACGTGTAATCATACTCGGGCAGCAGGCATGAACCGGGGACGTTGAACGTCGAACGTTGAACGGTGGTTGAGCATGAAACTGGGGATATTGCTGACGACATCGCCGGAGCACCAGAATTCGACGACGGCGCTCTGCGTAGGCCGCGCGGCGTTGGAGCTGGGGCACGAGGTCGAGCTCTTCCTCATGGACGATGGCGTTTACAACGTCCTCGACAGTCGGGACAATCTGGTGGCCGGGGCGTTCGCGGCGCTGCAGGCGCAGGGGGCCGCCATCACCCTGTGCGGATCCACCTGCGACCCGCGGGGCGTGACGAAAGAGAGCGCGGTCGCGGGTGTCGTCTTCGGCAGCCAGTACGACCATGCCCAGATCCTCCACCGGACAGACCGCTTTCTGGTCTTTGGCTGAGGCACGACGATGAAAAAGCAGGTCACCATGCTGGTGCGACACGGGCCGCTGAATACCGTGCGGGCGGCCGAGGCCCTGCGCGCCGCTGTGGGATACACCCTGGCCCCCCAGCGCGTGACCGCGCTCCTGATCGGGACGGGGGTCTGTGCCGGGGCCGCCGGCCTGCGGCCGGAGCTCGTCGGGCAGCCCGAGGTGGCCAAGCACATCGAGACCCTGAAGCTGCTCGGGCATCGCGTGGTGGCGGACCGGCCGTCCCATGAGGCGCTGGGGGCGTTCCCGCTTCATTCGGCGGTGGAGCTGGTTGACCGGGCCGAGGTCTTGAAGCTTCTCGGGGAGTCCGACGTCGTGGTCCCGTATTGAGGGTGCACGGTGCACCGTCCAACGTGCGACGTGAGAAAGCTTTCCGGTTGTCGGAGCGTGGCGTTGCACGTTGAACCTTGAACGTTGAACGAGATGAAATACCTGCACATCATTAAGGACCCTGCAGAGACGTTCGCCTGGCAGGTGGCCGAGGGCCAGGCGCACGGCGGGCACGAGGTGGCGGTTCTCCTCTGGCAGGACGGCGTGCTTTCGACCCGCGCGAGTGCGCTGCCGCTGTATGCGACGGCGACGGATCTCGAAGCCCGCGGCATCCCTGCGGGACGCGTCAAGGCGGTGGATTACCGAGAGGTCGTGGAGCTCGTCTTTCAGCACGATCGGGTCACCTGTTGGTGAGGGGGATTCTGGATGCTCAAGGCCGCTCTCTTGGGTTTACCCGTCGGTCTCGCGTTCGGCTATGCGCTCCAGCGCGGCCGCTTCTGCATGAATACCGCTTTCCGGGACATCTTCTTGATCCGGGATCAGACGCTGCTCCGGGCGTATGTGTTGGCGGTGCTGATCCAGATGGTCGGGGTGCACCTCCTCGTCCAGCAGGGATGGCTGTCGCCCGCCATCGCCCCCTTTTGGTGGCAGGCCGCCTTGGTCGGAGGCTTCGTCTTCGGGTGGGGGATGGCGCTGTCGGGTGGGTGAACGACGGGGATCACTTACCGGGCCGGTGAGGGTATGGTGGGATCATGGATCAGCTTCGTGGGGTTCGGGTTCGGGATACTGATGACCAGTCTCGGCATCGTCGCGCCCGTACAGGAGCGCCTGCGCGGCGCCACGATCGAGCCGGCCGGCGGGCTGCCCACGGTGGCGAACCTGGTCGGGGTCAGTCCGTGGATCGTCATCGCCGTCCTGATCGTCCTCGGGGGACTGTGGCTGCGGCGCGGCCATCGAAAGACCTATCAGGGAGGATGGAGCTGGTTCGTGACCGGAGTGGCGATCGGCATCATCGGCATCGTCGCGTGGCCCCTCTCCGCGCTGACGGGGCGCTCCTTCGGCCTCTCGGTCACGGAACCGGCCTCTACCTACGTGCGCTTCCTCGGCCTGGGACAGATGAGTGCGCTGAACTGGGCGAGCTTCATGGGGTTCGGCATCCCGCTCGGGGCCTACGTCGCAGCCCGGGCCCATCGAGAGTTCAAGTGGCGGGTCCCCGGACCCGAGCGCACCCTGCAGGCGCTGGGTGGCGGAGTCGTGATGGGCATCGGAGCGGCGATCGCCGGAGGGTGTAATGTGGGGCACAGCCTCACGGGGGTTTCGACCTTGTCCTTGACCAGCATCACCGCCTCGGTGGGCATCATTGCGGGCTCCTGGTCCGCCGCCGCGGTGCTCTTTCGCAGTTAGGTGGGCCTCGGGCCATACGGAGGATGAACATCATGCACAGGAGAATCGCGGTCGGGAGCGGGATACTCAGTGGACTCGTGGCCGTGGTCCTCGCGGCGACCGTCGTCTGGGCGCAGTGCTGGGGAGAGCAGGCGAAGAAAGCCGGATACCCCAACGCCAAATTGCTCATCCACACGCAGGAGGTCGCCGACCATCTGGGGGACGGCAGCATCCGCCTGGTCGACCTGCGGGGCAAGGGGGCGGAGGGCCAGCAGGAGTATGCCAACGGCCATATCCCCGGGGCCGTCTATGTGAACTGGCAGGACCTCGATGATGTCGCGATCAACCGCAAGGGCCTGCCGATGGATCAGGCCAAGGCGGAGGCCCTGTTCAGCACGCTCGGGATCGACGGCAGCACGCGGGTGATCGCCTACGACGACAGCGGGGGGCTGTGGGCCGCGCGCCTCTTCTTCGTCCTGGAGTTCTTCGGCCACAAGAACGTGGCGGTCCTGAACGGGGGCCTCAAGAAGTGGCAGAAAGAGGGGCGGCCGCTCAGTCCCGTGGTGCCCACCATCGCGCCGAAGAAGTTCGTCGCGCGGCCGAATCCCCAACTGATCACCACGGCCGAGTGGGTCAAGGACAACCTGAAGAACCCGGGCATCTGTCTCATCGATGCGCGGTCCCCGCAAGAGTACCAGGGCAAGCGGACGCACCCGGCGAAGGAGCAGGATCCCGATATCACGCGCGCCGGCCGGATCCCCGGGGCGGCCTCGATCGATTGGACGGAAACCATCAACGCGCAGGATCACACCTTCAAGAGCGCCGACGAGCTCCGCACGATGTTCGAAAAGGCCGGGGCGACCAAGGACCGGGAGATCGTGGTCTATTGCCGGACCGGCGTGCGGGCGGCGCACGACTACTTCGTGGCCCGGCTCCTCGGATACGAGAAGGTGCGGAACTATGACGGGTCCTGGATCGACTGGGGCAATCGGCCCGAGCTGCCGCTGGAGCAGTAGCGAACCGTGGGATCGCCTGTGCCCACCCGGGAACGGAAGGTGCACCGCCTCGACACCCGGGGCGAGATCTGCCCCTACCCGCTGGTGCTGGCGCAGCGCGAGATGAAAAAGCTCCAGCCGGGCGAGACTCTGGTGGTGGTGTCCGACTATCCCCTCTCGGCAGAGAATATCCCGCGGTGGGCCGCCGAGCAGGGACACAGGGTCCTCCGGGTGGAGAAGGTGGGCGACGCCCTGTGGGAGATCGAGATCGAGAAGGGGAACAGCGTGTAAGTGTCTGTCATCTTCTGTCAGATCCTAAAGGAGGGACAAGCATGGCAAGGGACTGGAGGGTTTTTGGGGCACTCGTGCTCGTTCTCCTTATACTTCTGCCGTCATATGCCGCTGCCTACGAAGTGTGGGTCACGAACCAGAGCGAGAACAAAGTCCAGATCCTCGACGGGCAGTCCCTGAAGATCCTCGCCGAGGTTCCGGTGGCCAGTAAGCCGCACAACGTCGCCTTCAGCCCCGATTTCAAGACGGCCTACGTGGCGAGCGTGGGGTCCAATGATTTTACGGTCATCGATACGGCGGCCAGGAAGCCGATCAAGAGCGTTC
>DASRUH010000029.1:0-10397 GCA_035655535.1 Methylomirabilis sp. (SeqCode) | reverse complement strand
GAGCCGATCGGGGGCAGATCCCTGCGCACTCTTGACATCCACCCCTTCGAAGTATCCGAGACGCCGGAGGGCCGCCCGGGCCTCCTGAAGGAGTTTGCCGTTATACACTTCTCCCTCGGCCAACTCCACGTGCCTCCGAATCACCTTGTCCCTAGTCTTCGTATTCCCCCGAATTTCAATCCGTTCCACAAACGTCTTCACCCCTTCGGTGATCTCGAAGGTCACGTCGACGATCGTCTCATCCGAACGGACCCGGGTGACCGGAATGACGTCCGCAAACACATAGCCCAGCTCGGAATACTTCTCCGTCAAGGTCAACAAGTCCCGCCGCAGGACATCGCGACCGAAGTACTGTTCCTTTGGCAGCCGGAGGCTCGTCACAAGCTCTTCCGGGGGGAAGATGGTGCTCCCCGTCACCTGGACCGTGCCGGTGCGGAACCGGGGTCCCTCCTCAATCTGCATCACGATGTCGAGACGCTTGGCCTCTTTGTCGGTACGGATCTCCGGCTCCGCTACCTTGACCTGCAGGTACCCGCGGTCAAGGTAGAGCGCTTTGACCCGCTCCACGTCCTGATCGAGGTCGGTCCGTTTCAGCACGCCGGAACGGAGAAACGGAATGAAAAACCGTTCCTTGGTGGCCATCACTCCGCGGATCGTTCCGGCGCTCAACCCCTTGTTTCCCACGAAGGAGATGTTTCGGACATAGAATTTGCCCCCTTCATCGACCTCGAAGATAAGATCCACCTCCCGGTCGGAGACCTTTTCGGATTTCCCCGTCACCTGGACCGTGTAAAACCCCTCCTCCTCGTAGAAGGCGCGGATCTTGTCCGCATTCCGGCCGAGCGCCTGGGCCTCGAAGACCGTTCCCGCCGCGACGTCCACCCGGTCTCGAACGTCCTTGTCCTCCAACGCCGACACACCGCGAATCAGAATGGACCGAATGGAGGGCTTTTCAGTGATGACATAGATCAGACGGAGCCCGCCCTCCAATTCTTCTGCTTCCACCATGACATCATCGAAAAAACCCATCTTGAACAGGCGCTCAACATCCCCGCGAATCTTCTCGGGGGAAAATGGATCCCCCACGCGGGTCTCGATGCGTTGGCGGATGGCATCCAACTCGACTTTGCGGTTTCCGCGGATGTTGACCTCTTTAATGACGGCCGTCTGCTGACTCCAGGTAAGGGAGGGACACCGGAGGAGCAAGAGGAAGGCGGAAAGCAACAGGAAAGCCGTCCGCAGGGGTCGCTCCATCTATGGGCAACCTTTCCTGAAAGATGGAAATGGACCCTCGGCCGTGCTAAACAGCGGCTGCCTTATATCACCATGGGAGGGAAAAGTAAAATGAAAATCGGGTCCGTCCGGACCCGCCTGACAGGCATGGGATCACTCAGTTGGTCTGACCGAGGAGATTCGTAACCTCCTCCGCCATCAGGGCATCGACCCCCGCCGTCACCCGCACCGTACTCCCCTCGGAGAAGTTTCCACGCAGCATCTCTTCGGCCAGCAGGTCTTCCACATAGCGCTGGACCGCTCGGCGGAGGGGCCGCGCTCCGAACTGCGGATCGAACCCCTTTTCGATGACGAACTCCTTGGCCTCATCGGCAATCTGCAGAGTGATCCGCTTCTCGCTGAGCTGGGTCTGCAGTCGGTCAAGCATCAGGTCGACGATCTTGCGCATATGCTCTTTCGCGAGGGGGTGGAAGACGATCACCTCATCGATCCGGTTCATGAACTCGGGGTTGAAGGTCTTCTTCAGCTCTCCGAGGACCGTCTCCTTCATCTTGGCGTACGTTTGCGCCTCGCTCCCGTGGGTAAACCCCATGGGCGTGTGGAGACCGATCTGCCGGGCCCCGATATTGCTCGTCATGATGAGGATCGTATTCTTGAAGTCCACCTGGCGACCGTAGCTATCCGTCAGGTGGCCATCCTCGAAGATCTGGAGGAGAAGGTTGAAGACTTCGGGGTGGGCCTTCTCGATTTCGTCCAAGAGGACGATGGAGAAGGGACGACGCCGCACGCGCTCGGTGAGCTGCCCGCTATCGTCATAGCCAATGTAGCCCGGCGGGGCCCCGATGAGCCGCGAGATCGCGAAGCGTTCCATGTACTCCGACATGTCCACACGGACGATGGCATCCTCGGTCCCGAAGAGAAACTCCGCCAGGGCCTTCGCGAGCTCCGTCTTCCCGACACCGGTCGGTCCCAGGAAGATGAAGGACCCCACCGGCCGGCGCGGATTCTTGAGGCCTGACCGGGAACGCCGAATCGCGCGCGTCACCGCCCGAATGGCCTCCTCCTGGCCCACCACGCGCTTGCTCAGGTCCTCTTCCATCCGGAGGAGCTTCTGCGATTCGGCTTCTTCGATCTGGTACAGTGGAATGCCGGTCCACTTTGACACGATGTAGGCGATGTCCTCATCGGTCACCATTATCTTTTCTTTTGCCCTAAATTCCTTCCATTTATTCCTTCTTTCTTCAAGTTCTGCTCGAAGTTTCCGTTCTTGATCTCTCAGCCGGGCCGCCACCTCAAACGCCTGCGTCCTGATGGCATCCTCTTTCTGCTGGCGCAGGCGCTCCACGTCATTCTCCAGGCCGCGGAGCTCCTCGGGAAGCATCAAGGATTTCAGCCGGGCGCGCGACCCTGCTTCATCCATGACATCGATCGCCTTGTCCGGCAAAAAGCGGTCGGCAATGTACCGCTGGGAAAGCCGGGCGGCGGCGAGCACTGCCTCGTCGGTGATGATCGCCGAGTGATGGGCTTCATAGCGATCCTTGATCTCCCGGAGGATTTTGATGGTCTCGTCCACGCTGGGCTGGCCGACGAAGATCGTCTGGAACCGCCGCTCGAGCGCCCGATCCTTTTCGACGTATTTCCGGTACTCGTCCATGGTGGTGGCGCCGATCACCTGGATCTCGCCCCGGGCCAGGGCCGGCTTCAGCATGTTGGAGGCATCGATGGCCCCCTCGGCTGCACCCGCGCCGACCAGGGTATGAAGCTCGTCAATGAAGAGAATGACGTTTCCCGACTGCTGGATCTCTTTGATGACCGCCTTGAGGCGCTCCTCGAACTGCCCCCGATACTTCGTCCCCGCCACCATCCCGGGGAGGTCGAGCTGCACGACGCGCTTGCGGAGGAGCGTTTCCGGGACATCGGAGGCCACGATGCGCTGCGCCAAGCCCTCCACGATGGCGGTCTTGCCGACGCCGGCCTCGCCAATGAGCACCGGATTGTTCTTGGTGCGCCGGGAGAGGATCTGGATGACCCGCTCGATCTCCGCCTCGCGGCCGATGACCGGGTCGAGCTTCCCCTGACGCGCCATCCCGGTGAGTTCGACCCCGAACTCGTCCAGCGCGGGGGTCCGGCCGGTGCCCCCTGCCTTGGTCGCCTGCTCGCCCAACAGGTCCTGGGCCTGCGCCTTGGCGGCCGCCACCGTCACGCCGGAATCCCGGAGCACCAACGACGCGATCCCCTCCCCCTCGCGCACCAGCCCGAGGAGGAGGTGCTCGGTCCCGATGTAATTATGCCCCATCGACCGGGCTTCGGAGATGGCGTATTCGAGGACCTTCTTGGCCTGGGGCGTGAAGGGAACCTCACCGGCGGGGGCGACCTGTGTGCCGACGGAGACGATCTTCTCGACCTCCCCCTTCAGCACCGCGAGGTTGACATTGAGCTTCTTCAGGATGGCCATGGCCAGGCCATCGCCCTCCCGGACGAGACCCAACAGCAGATGCTCCGTCCCGACGAAGTTATGGCCGAGCCGGATCGCCTCTTCTCGGGCCAGGATGATGACCTTGCGTGCCCGTTCGGTAAAGCGCTCAAACATGCCCATCCCCTTCGTGTCTTCTCACCGTTGCCCCCTACTATAGCAGATTTTCGGCGGGAGACAAGACCGTTTCCAGGGGCGCCCGTCACGCCCCCGGGGGGACCCCGCCGGGTCTCTTGGCACCATGCGCCGCCCCCGCCGTCTCCCAGAGCTGCCCGTCGGCTATCCGCAGTATCCGATCGGTCTGCCCGGCGAGCCACTCATTGTGCGTGACCAGGATCACTGTAAGGCCCTGCTCTCGATTGAGCTCCCGAAGCAGGTCGAAGATCGAATCGCCGGTCTTCGCGTCCAGATTCCCGGTCGGCTCATCCGCCAGCAGGACGCGGGGGGAGAGGAGCAGGGCCCGCGCGATGGCCACCCGTTGCTGTTCTCCCCCCGACAGCTCCCCCGGTCGATGGGTGAGGCGATCGGCCAGCCCGACCCGCTGCAGGAGGCCTCGGGCCTTCTCCGCGGCTTCCTCCCGACGATGCCGCCCGATCAGCGCCGGCATCATGGCATTCTCCAGGGCAGAGAACTCCGGAAGCAGATGGTGGAATTGGAAGACAAAGCCCACCGTCCGGTTCCGGAACGCCGCCAGCTTCCCCTCAGGCAACCCGGAGATCTCGACGCCGTCATAGTATACCCCACCCGCCGTGGGACGGTCCAGCCCTCCGACAACGTGGAGGAGGGTGCTCTTGCCCACGCCTGAGGGGCCCACAATGGCGAGGAACTCGCCCCGGCGGACCGTGAGCGTGACACCCTTCAGGATCCGGAGCTCCTCGCCCCCCATCCGGAAGGATTTGTGCAGCTGGCGGACCTCGACGAAGTCACTCATATCTGAGCGCCTCGACCGGGTGCAGGCGCGACGC
This sequence comes from Methylomirabilis sp. (SeqCode), assembly GCA_035655535.1. GTDB lineage: Bacteria > Methylomirabilota > Methylomirabilia > Methylomirabilales > CSP1-5 > CSP1-5. The sequence continues at coordinate 5,726 of DASRUH010000029.1, read as the reverse complement.
CTGCCAGGAGGGATAGAGGGTGGCGAGAAAACTGATGACCAGGCTGACGACGACGACCGCAACGACATCGGGCACGTTCACCTGGTGCGGCAATTTATCCAGGAAATAGACGTCGCCGGGAAAGGCGGTGATCCCGAAGAGGCGTTCGACGAAGCTCACGATACTGTCGAGATTGACCGTGACGACGAGCCCCCCCAGCACTCCGAGCACCGTCCCCGTCGTCCCGATCACGATCCCCTCCACCATGAAGATCGTCATGATGCCTGCCGCCGTAGCCCCCATCGACTTCAGGATGGCGATCTCCCGCGTCTTTTCCATCACGACCATCGTGAGGGTGCTGACGATCCCGAAGGCGGCGACCAGCACGATCATCACCAGGATGACGAACATGACCGTCTTCTCGACCTTCAAGGCGGAGAAGAGGTTCTTGTGCATCTCCATCCAGGTCCGGGTGTAGAAAGGAAATCCCAGCTCCTGCTGCAGCTGGCCGGCCACATCCGGTGCCCGGTAGATGTCGCCGAGTTTGATCTCCACCCCCGTCACCGCTTTCCCCATGCGAAAGAAGGCCTGGGCGGCCGGGATCGGGATATACGCCAGGCCCGCATCGTACTCGTACATCCCGGCCTCGAATATTCCGACCGCCGTAAACTGCTTGACCCGGGGGGCCATGCCGAGGGGGGTCATCCCGCCCCCGACCGGCGACACCACATTCACGGGGTCCCCCACGCTCACCCCCAGCGTGGCCGCCAACGACTTCCCCAGGATGATCCCATCCTCGGTCCGCCGGAGGTCCTCGAGGGTCCCGCGTTTCATGTTCCGTGCCAGATCGGTGACCCGTCCCTCTCGCTCGGGATCAATGCCGCGCAGCACCGCACCCATCACCCCGTGCCGGGAGGTGAGCATCACCTGGTGCAGGGTGAACGGGGCGGCCCCGACCACGTGCGCGATCGGCGTAATCCGCGTGAGCAGCCGCTCGACCTCCGTTACCCCTTCGTCGCCGAAGCGCAACAGGACCACGTGCGCCGTGGTCCCGAGGATCTTGGTGCGAAGGTCCCGTTCGAAGCCGCTCATGACCGAGAGGACCACGATCAGGGCCGTCACCCCAAGGGCGACGCCGCCGCTCGAAATCAGGGTGATCAGGGAGATCACCGCCTGCCGTCGTTTCGACTTCAGGTAACGGAGCCCGATCAGGATCTCATATGACATCCTGGTCTCCTACCCGACCCTGGCCGCGCTCCCTGGGGCGGAGTTGCGGAAAGAGGATGACGTCCCGGATGGACGGCAGGTCCGTGAAGAGCATCACCAGGCGGTCGATGCCGATCCCCTCTCCGGCCGCCGGGGGCATGCCGTACTCCAGGGCGCGGACGAAGTCCTCATCCATCCGGTGCGCCTCCTCGTCTCCCCGCTCCCGCGCCCGGAGCTGATCCTCGAACCGCCGCCGCTGCTCGTCCGGGTCGTTGAGCTCCGTGTAGGCGTTTGCAACCTCCATCCCCGCGACGAACAGCTCGAACCGCTCGGCCAGTCGGGGGTCGGCCGACTTCCGCGTCGCCAGGGGGCACAGCTCGAGGGGAAAATCGAGGAGGAACGTCGGCTGCACCAGGTGGGGCTCCACCAGGTGCTTGATGAGCTCGTCGAGCAGCTTCCCCCATCCCCATCCCGGATGCACCGGAATGTCGCGCCGGGCGGCGGCCGCGCGCAGCCGCCCGGCATCGGTGAGATCCTCGTCCGGGATGCCGGCGACCTTTTTCAATGCGTCCAGCACCGGCAGCCGTGGCCATGGGGGGGACAGCGTGATCCGCACGCCCTGGTAGGTCAGCTCCTCCGCCCCGAGGAGCGTGCGGGCGAGCCGCGGAACGAGCTCCTCCGTCAGGGCCATGAGGTCCTGATAATCGGCATACGCCTGGTAAAACTCCAGCATGGTGAATTCCGGATTGTGCCGCGTGTCGACCCCCTCGTTCCGGAAGCTGCGGTTGATTTCATACACCCGGTCGAGCCCCCCCACGAGGAGCCGCTTCAGGTAGAGTTCGGGGGCGATGCGCAGGTACAGATCGATGCCGAGGGCGTTGTGGTGCGTGATAAAGGGTCGCGCCGCGGCCCCACCCGCCACGGGCTGCATCATGGGGGTTTCGACCTCGAGGAATCCCCGTTGGTCGAAGAACTGACGCATCTCGCGGATAAGCTGCGAGCGGCGCTGGAAGACGGTCACGACCTCGGGGTTCGCCAGCAGATCGAGATAGCGCTGGCGGTGCCGCGTCTCCACATCCACGAGGCCGTGCCACTTCTCCGGCAGCGGCCGCAGGGCCTTAGCCAGAAGGCGGAACTCCTCGACCGCAACGGTGAGCTCGCCGGTCCGGGTCCGAAAGAGGCGACCGGCGACGCCGAGCACATCCCCGATGTCCATCCACTTCAGCAGACGGTAGGCCTCCTGGCCGAGCGTGTCCTCGCGCACGTAGACCTGGATCTGGCCCGTTCGGTCCCTCAGATGGGCGAACGTCGTCCGGCCGTGGTCGCGCAGGGCGATCAGCCGGCCGGCCAGGCTGACCCCGATCCGCTGAGACTCCAGAGCCGCGGCGGGGGCGTCGCGGTGCTGCTCCTGGAGTCCCCCGGCCAAGGCGGTGACCTCCCACCGCGCACCGTACGGATCGATCCCGATCCGCCGCAGCTCCCCGAGCTTCGCGCGCCGTTCCCGGATCAGGGGATTGTCTTCGTCCATCGCGACTCCCATCCGCCGATGTCTCTCCGGAGGGTAAAAGAGAGCATTCAGATCTGTCAAGGTGAAACGCGGCGCGATGCCTGAAAGAGATAGGCGTTCACGAACTGGTCGATGGCGCCGTCGAGCACCGCCGCCACGTTCCCCGTCTCCACGCCGGTCCGATGGTCCTTCACGAGCTGGTACGGCGCGAGGGTGTACGATCGGATCTGTGATCCCCAGGCGATCTCTTTCTTCTCGCCGGCCAACGCCTGCATCTCCTTCTCCTGTCGCTCCCGGTAGACCTCGTACAACCGTGATCGGAGCACCTTTATGGCCAGGGCTTTGTTCTTGTGCTGGGACCGCTCGTTCTGACACGAGACGACGATCCCCGTCGGAACGTGGGTGATCCGAACGGCCGAGTCGGTCACGTTGACATGCTGCCCCCCATGCCCGCTTGCCCGGAAGGTCTCGATCCTCAGATCCTTCTCGTTGATCACCACCTCGACCTCCTCGACCTCCGGCAGCACCGCCACCGAGGCAAAAGAGGTGTGGCGGCGGCGACTGGCGTCGAACGGCGAAATGCGCACGAGGCGGTGGACCCCCGCCTCGGCCTTGAGATACCCGTACGCGTAGGGACCCGTGACCGAGACCACGGCCCCCTTGATCCCCGCCTCTTCCCCCGGCTGCAGATCGAGGACCTGCGTCTTGAAACCCCTGTCCTCGCACCAGCGCACGTACATCCGCAAGAGCATCTGGGCCCAATCCTGGGACTCGGTCCCGCCCGCCCCCGGGTTGATCGAAAGGATAGCGTTGCCGCGGTCGTGCGGGCCCGACAGGACGACGCGGAACTCCAGATCCCCGATCCGCTGCTCGAGGGTCCTGACCGTCTGCTCCACCTCCCCCAGGATCTCGTTGTCCCCCGCCTCCCGGGCCAGCTCGTGGAGCGTCCGTGTATCCTCCAGCTCACGCCGGAGCGTGGCGTGGCCCGCCAGCTGCTCCTTCAAGTCTCCGAGTTCCTTCAGCAGCCGCTGGGCGCGCTCCGGGTCCTTCCAGAAGTCCGGGTCCTGCGCGGTGCGCTCGAGCTCGCCGACCCGCTGTTCCTTGGCGGACAAGTCAAAGATAGGCCCGAAGGTTATCCAGCTTCGCCGCTGCCGCCTCGAGCCGCTTGCCGAGTTCGATCGTCATGGTTGCCTCCTTTCGCTGCGTCCTCTCCTCCACGGGGCCAGGACGAAGAGGCTGATCCCCCCACATGCCCAGGCGAAGAAGTCCCCGTACCGCGTGTACACGGTCCGCCCCGATCCGCGACCGACCTCCACGGAAAGCACGGCCTCGACGAAGAGGTCGGATGCCTGCACGATGCGGCCCGTCGGTGTGACCAGCGCCGAGATTCCCGTGTTCGCCGCCCGCACCACATACACGCCATTCTCCACGGCCCGCATGGCCGCCATGCTCAGGTGCTGATAGGGGGCCGCGGACTGCCCGAACCAGGCATCGTTCGTGATGTTGACCAGAAAGTCGGCCCCGGCCAGGATGTACCGACGGACCTGATCGGGAAAAATGGCCTCAAAGCAGATGAGGACGCCGAAGCGGCCTCGGGGAAGCTCGAACACGGTGAAGGTGCGCCCCGCGCTGAAATCCCCGATCCCGGCGGCCATCTTGTGGACAAAGAAGAGGACCGACGACAGGGGGATATATTCCCCGAAGGGGACGAGATGCATCTTATCATACTTCTGCACGATCATCCCCGTCGGCGCGATCAGGAAGGCGCTGTTGTAATAGCGCGGCGCGCGGCCCTCGTCCCGGTCCGGGCTGCCGACGAGGAGGTACGCCCGCGTCGTCGTGGCGACCCCACGGACCTTGTCCGTCAATGGTCCCCCTTCCCGGAGAAAGAACGGCACTGCGCTCTCCGGCCAGACGATGAGATCCGCTCTACCCCTGTCCTGTTCGCTGAGACGGCGGTAGACGGCCAACGTCCGGTCGACGGACCCCGGATTCCACTTCATCCCCTGCTCGATATTTCCCTGGACGATGGCGACCCGAATCGCTCCCGGCCCGGTGTCGGCCGACCGGAGGCGTTCCATGCCGAACAGGACCACCCCGAGAAGGACCAGCCCCACACCGACGAGAGGCCGGAAGGGGCGCGAACTGCCTCCTCGAAAATGGAGGACCGCGCATGCCAGTGCGGCATTGGCGAGGACCAGGAGGAACGAGATCCCGTACACACCCGTGAGTGCCGCGATCTGGATGGCGGGGAGGTTCCGGTACTGGGTGTAGCCGAAAAGATTCCACGGGAAGCCGGTCACGAGGAAGGTCCGCAGATACTCGAGGCCCACCCAGAGCCCCGCGGCCCCGACGACATACCCGAGCGCCTTGTCCGGAGCGAGCCGGCTCACCCCGAACGCGAAGACGCCGACATAGAGACCCAGGTAGAGCGAGAGGGCCAGCAGGAGGAGGACGCTCACGGGGATGGGAAGCCCGCCGTACGTGGCCATCGTGTGGACGAGCCAGGGAAGGCTCAACAGGGAGAAGACGACGCCGGTGATGATTCCCAGCGCGATGGCAGGCCTGGCGCGGAGTCCCTCCACGGCCACGAGGAGAGGGACGAGCGCTCCGAAAGCGAGGAGGGCGAGGTGAAACGTGGGATAACTCAGAGCGAGGAGCACACCGCTCAGGGCGGCCAGCGCTGCGCGGGGAAGCATCCGCTTCCAGCCGCGCCCCTCCTCCTCTCCCAATCCCTTCACCCCTTCACCCCTTCATCCCTTGGTCCCTTGGTCCGTCTCTCTCCTAGATCCACCCGAGCCGCACCCACAGATAGAAGACGGGAATGGCGAAGAGGAGGCTATCGATCCTGTCCAACATTCCGCCGTGACCGGGGATGAGACGACCGGTGTCCTTGACCTGGAAGGACCGCTTCATGAGGGATTCGACCAGATCCCCCATCTGTCCCGCCGTCCCCACCACGGCTCCTACACCGAGGCTCGGCCCGAACGCCGCGGGCACCCCCAGGGCTCTCGCCAGTGCGGCGGCCGCGACT
>DASRUH010000028.1:0-7429 GCA_035655535.1 Methylomirabilis sp. (SeqCode) | reverse complement strand
CCGGTAGCTGATCCTGGCAAAGCGCCGCTCGAAATCCACGTGAACCTCCAGCATCCCCGGGAGCCCCCGCAGGACCTCTCCGACCTCGACCGCGTCGGCTTCGGATTTCAGGTGGGCGATGTGGATCGTGGCCTGCCCCAGCAGCATCCGCCGCACCGCCCGCACACCCAGCAGCGCCACGAATGCCACAATGACCACCGCTATAACCCACGTCATCGGGCTTTCCCTCCCGCGCCCAATGCGCTACAGTAACGAAGACGTGTGCCGAAGTCCAGGACAGACCCTGGTGTGTCGGATCCCCCAGGCGCAGGCGCCAGAGGAGCTTTGCGCCAGCACGGGCGCCATCCAAGCGGGGAGGCCCGGGAATTGCAGGCACTCCCTGAGGACCATAGACTCACGTGCCTGAAGGCCAGGATCACGGGGTCGGGACCCGCGCGGTGCATGATCGTCCGGCCTGATCCCGGTCCAGACCCGGGTACATGAGGCGTGAGGGACCCAGGCGGTGTGCAAACCGCGAGAGGGCAAAGGAGGGGCCGTCACATGCAAGGAAAGCTTTCCTCGATGACAAAGGTTGGACTGGTGGTATCGACACTCGTTCTCCTCGGGGCCATTGCCTTACAAGTGAAGGGGCCGAAATTACTGAAAGCCGACCTGTGGACGGAAGAAGAGCTCAGGGCGAAGGTCACTCGCATGGACACCTCAAAGGCGGAGGACGTGTATTTGACAATGGAGGCTTTGCTCGAGCATCACAAGGTCCATGAAGGGTTCAAGCGCCTGATTCTGCAGTTGTACATGGCGTGGATGGTCATCCTGTTCATGTCCCTCGTCATCGAGTGCCTCCACCGCACTTCGGTACGGCCCGGATGACTGGCAAGAGGAGAATCCCGACAGCCTATTCCTCGCCAGTCGCGGCTGAAACCGCCGTATTCTCTTACGGCTGGGGGGGCCGGGCCTGGCTGACACTAAACCGGACATAGACCCTTGCGCCCCCATCCCGTCGCGTGTTACCCTGTCGGTCGCGCTGCGCGACGGATGAGAACGACGCGCGCGGGCAGGTCGCGGAGGGTAGCGGCAGGTCTGGGAGGGGGGTAAGGGATTCGTGCTGCAATCGCTGAAGCGCTTGCTGATCGGCGAGCCAAAGGCGACGGCTGAGGCGCCGCACGAACGTCTCTCCAAACCGATCGCGTTAGCGGTCTTTTCCTCTGACGCCCTCTCCTCGGTGGCCTACGCCACGGAAGAGATCCTCCTCATTCTGATCCTCGCCGGTGCCGCCGCCCTCACGTGGTCAATCGCCATTGCAGCGGCCATCGGTCTCCTGCTCTTCATTCTCACGGTGTCATACCGGCAGACCATCCACGCCTATCCCTCGGGCGGCGGGGCGTACAGCGTCAGCAAGGATAACCTCGGCATCCCCGCGGCCCTCCTGGCCAGCGCCGCTTTGCTCATCGATTACGTCCTGACCGTGGCCGTCAGCGTCGCTGCAGGCGTGGCCGCGATCACGTCCGCCTTCCCCTGGCTCTACGGGCACCGGGTGCTCCTCGGCGTCATCGCCGTGGCGGGCGTCGCCGTGGCCAATTTACGCGGCGTCCGCGAGTCGGGGAGAATATTTGCCGTCCCAACCTACCTCTTCATCGCCAGCTTCCTCGGCCTCATCGTCCTGGGTCTGGCCCGTATCTTCTTCGGGAATGTCCCGGCCGCGCCTTCCCCCATTGCTCCCCAGGCCGCGGTCGCCGCCGTCACCCCCTTCCTCATCCTCCGGGCCTTCGCGTCCGGGTGTACCGCCCTGACTGGAGTTGAGGCGATCTCCGACGGCGTTCCCGCCTTCCAGAGGCCGGAGGCGGACAACGCCAAACAGACCATGGCCTGGATGGCCGGCATTCTGCTCACCCTCTTTCTCGGGATTACCTTCCTGGCCAGGGAGTTCGGGGTCCAGCCCCGGGAGGGGGAGACGGTGATCTCTCAACTGGCGCGAATGATTGTCGGCAATACGTTCTTTTACTACATTCTCCAGGCTGCAACGACGCTCATTCTCCTCCTGGCGGCCAACACGAGCTTCGCCGATTTCCCTCGCGTGTCGTTCCTCCTGGCCCGCGATGGCTTCCTCCCCCGGCAATTCGCCAACCGAGGCGACCGACTCGTCTTCTCCAACGGGATCATCATCCTCGCTCTCTTGGCTGCCCTGCTCCTCGTTTTCTTCCACGGAGACACCCACGCGCTCATCCCTCTCTACGCCGTCGGCGTCTTCATCTCCTTCACTCTGTCGCAGGCGGGCATGGTCCGGCGGCACCTGCGCCTTCGCGAGGTGGGCTGGCGGCGCGGCGCCCTCATCAACGGAGTCGGGGCCCTCACCACGGGGACCGTCCTGATGGTCATCGCGGCGACGAAATTCCTCCACGGGGCGTGGCTGGTAGTGCTCGTGATCCCGGCCGTAATGCGGATGTTCCTGGCCATCCGGGGCCACTACGGGCGCGTGGCGGATCAGCTCCACCTCAAGCCCTTCGACCTTCCACAACGGGCGGCCCACACCGTGCTCCTCCTGGTGTCGGATGTCCATATGGGCACCCTCCATGCGGTCAACTACGCCAGGGCGATCTCGTCGCAAGCAGAAGCGGTTTACGTGGGTCTCGACGAAGAGGCGACGAAACGGATGCAGGCCCGCTGGGCGCAGTGGGCGACGGAGATTCCCCTCGTGATCCTCGACTCGCCGTACCGGTCGATCATCCGCCCCCTCATCGAGTACGTGGATAAGATTCAGGCGGAGCGGAAGGTGGAATTCGTCACGCTCATCTTGCCGCAGTTCGTCCCTGCCCGATGGTGGGAGCACTTCTTACACAATCAGACCGCCCTCCGAATCAAGGCCGGTTTCTACTTCCACAAGGGGACGGTTGTCATCGACGTTCCCTTCCATCTCGAACGGTAGCGCCGGCCTATTCTTCCCTTGCCAGGTGGCGCTGAAACCGCTATACTTACTTACGGCTGGAGGGGGCCGGGTGGTCGCTCCGATCGCAAGATCGGAGAGGAAAGTCCGGACTCCACAGGGCAGGGTGGTGGGTAACGCCCACCGGGGGTGACCCCAGGGATAGTGCCACAGAAAAGAGACCGCCTCGTCGGCAGCCCACTTGTTCTCTTCCTCGGAAGGTGCTGCCTGCGGGGTAAGGGTGAAAAGGTGCGGTAAGAGCGCACCAGCAGCCCGGTGACGGGCTGGCTTGGCAAACCCCACCCGGAGCAAGGCCAAATAGGTTCCGCCCCCTTGCTGTCGCTCAGTGAGGCAGAGAGTGGCCCGCTCTCGTGGCCCGAAAGCCAGGCGGAACGGGTAGGCCGCTAGAGTCCTGCAGCGATGCGGGACCAAGAGGAATGACCGCCCTTCGCCGCGAGGCGAGGACAGAATCCGGCTTACAGGCCCCCTCCAGCCCCTTTCTTTTTCCTGCGGGTTTCCGGTGTGATCCCGTCGTCGCCCTACCCCGCCGTCGGTAGCAGCCCTCCACTGCGGTCACGCGAACCACAGAACCATCGGGAGGATCGCGGCGGTGAGCCCCGCGGCCACGAGCGGCGTGATGAGCCACCCGAGGGCTATCAGGCCCAGCATGCGTATCCTCATGGTCTGGAGCCCGCGGGCAACACCGATCCCCGCAACCGCACCGATCAGCGCCTGGGTGCTTGAGACCGGGATGGCCGGCAGGACGGTGGTGCCGATCATCCACGGATGGGCGAAGAAATCCACCACCAAGGCCTCGGCGAAGATGGCGATGAACGCCGTGAAGGCGTCGAGGTGCACGAGGTCCCGCCCGACCGTCAGCATCACCCGATACGAATACGTGGCCGCCCCGAGCGCGATGGCCACTCCTCCCAGCAACGCCAGCACTTGGGTCTGGGACAGGACCCAGGGCCCGAGACGCAGGGGCTCGAAGAGGTCGAGGCGTGCGTAGACGCCGACCACGTTCGCCATGTTGTTCCCCCCCAGTGCCCAGGCTCCATAGCAGCCGGAGGCAACGAGGCCGAACCGCAGCCACCGATCCAGGGTGAAGAGGGGCATGGGGAGCCAGCGAAAGGTCAGCGCGGTGACCTTATAGATGGAGAACGCCACGGCGGCAGCAAGGATCGGGCAAGCCGCCCAGGTGAATATGATGGTCCAGAGGAGACGCCAAGTTGCGGCGTCCAGGCCGCCGTGCACCACCAGGCGATAGCCGATCAAGGCGCCGACCACCGCCTGTGAGGTGGAGACCGGCATCCCGAGCCGGACCATGACGGCGATCGTTACGGCCGGGGCGAGGGCCGTCGCAAACGCGCCCGGGAGGGTGTCGATCTGCCCCAGGGCTCCTAGCGTCTCCATGGCCGCCGGCCCGTTCACCAGGCCGCCCAGGATGATGAAGACGGCCGCCAGCTTGGCCGCGGTGGCAAAGCGGACCATGCGGGTGGCGACCGCCGTGCCGAAGACGTTGGCGGCGTCGTTCGCCCCCAGCGACCAGCCGAGGAGGAGTCCGCTGGAGATCCCGAGGACCATCGCTACAGCAGTCGCTTGAGGGCCCAGATCATGATCTGGTCTCCCCGGTCTTCCGCCATATCGCAGATCGAGCCCAGGCGTTCGATGAAACGGTACAGTTGCAACTGCTCGGCCAGCCCCAGGGTCTGATCCTCGAAGATCAGCTTCAGTGCCTGCAGCTCGATCAGGTCCCCCTCGTGTTCGTGCCGCGAGAGGTCCTTCACCCCTTCGCGCACTTCGTGCGGCCTGTTCAGAAAGGCGTGGATCGCCTGGATCAACATCTGGACGATCTGGGTCCCCCGGTCCGCCAGGTCCCCCACGCTCCGGCGCAGGCCTTCCGGGATCCGGATGCGCTGGAGCAAAATTTCTCGCGTGATGGCCTGCATCCGATTCGGGATCTTGTCGAGCCCCTCGAGCAGCCCGAGGATGTCGTCGCGGGTGTCCGGCAGCAGGCGCTGCCGATAGATCTCTTCCTCGATGGTGCGGCGGAGCATATCCAGACGGCTCTCCAGCGTGTTGATCCGTTCGAACAGACGGAGGAACTCATCCCGCTCGTTGCCGAGATAGGCGCGAATCGCCCCCTGCATATCGGCCGCGATGGCATGCAGATTCTCGAGGTATTCGTGGAGGTCCGCCTGGATCTTTTGCTGCGGGTTGCCAAAGAGGTATTTCAGGTAGTGGCTGACCATGGCCGTTTTAGAGCAGTCCCCCAGCACCCCTCTCGGGCGCCGGACCCCCGCACCTGAGCGCGTGGGGTCACGACACGCCATGTCCCTCGCCTCGGCGTAGTCCCGAGAATACTAGGCAATAGGCCGGAGCCTGTCAACTCTTGCCTCAGCCCGTGTTATGTGCTACATAGCGTCAATGGGCGACCGGCTGAAAACAGGCACTCAAAATGCATAGTAAGCATTGCGCACGGCCGTCGCAGTTGCTGCAGGGCGTAACCGGCGGTCAAACAAGCGCGCGCACCTAGATGGCCCCTCGGGATGGGGCGCCCGGGGCGGCAGCCGGGTGGGTGCGAGGAGGATCGACCATGAATCTCAAGGGACAGATGGCGGTGATAACGGGGGGTGCACGCGGCATCGGGCGCGCGACGGCGCTGCGGTTCGCCCGGGAAGGCGCTCACGTCGCCATCATCGACAAGAACCGGGAGGCCGGCGAGGCCCTGGTGGGCGAGATTATCGAGCGGGTGACGGCGCCGGAGAACGGATGGCGGACGCCCCTGTTCGTCCTCGGCGACGTCACGAGACATGACGAGGCGCACGCAACGATCGAGACGATTCATCGGCGGTTCCGGCGGATCGACGTCCTCATCAACAATGCGGGGATCGTCATCGATGCCCAGCTCCCCCGGATCAGCGAGGAGCAGTTCGATGCGGTCCTCTCCGTCAACTTGAAGGGGACGTTCAACTGCACCCAGGCGGTGGCCCCGATCATGATCGCTCAGGGGAGCGGCCGGATCATCAACGTCTCGTCGGTGGTGGGGCTGTATGGGAATTTCGGGCAGACCAGCTACGCGGCCTCGAAGGCCGGGATCATCGGGATGACCAAGGTCTGGGCCCGCGAGCTCGGGCGCAAGGGGATCTGCGTGAACGCCGTCGCCCCGGGCTTTATCAGCACCGACATGATCAGTTCCGTGCCGGGAAGGGTCCTCACGGAGCTCAACGGCAAGATTCCCCTCGGTCGCTTCGGGCGGCCCGAGGAGGTGGCGGGCGTCTACGTCTTCCTCGCCTCCCGGGATGCGGCCTACATCAATGGCGCCGTGCTGAGCGTGGACGGTGGGATCACGCTCTAGCGGGCTGGTGCACCGGGCGCCGCGCCGACAGGACGGGGCGGGCAAGGCATCACGACCCGGACGGGGACGGTGGCTTGTACGGGATGGGTCTCCAACCGATGGCTTCGGGGTCCAGGTGGAGACCGTAACGGTAACAGTCCCCGTGGTAGGTCCGGACCGTCCCGTCGTCCTCTGTCATGGAGAGCAGGTCGGTCCGGATGACGAGGCCGCACCAAACGCAGTGGGGGAGGTCGGAGACTTCGGGAGCCGCGTGCCGTGACTCGTGCTCGTGGGGAGAGGGGCTCATGGCTTCTGCGGGGCCGCCGCCTGGCGAAGGAGGACCCGGGCATCCACCACGCACAGGCCCGTGTCGTACACGAGAACGGGATTCAGGTCCATCTCGACGATCTCCCGGTGCGCCTCCGCGATCCGTGACACCGTCAGAACGAGATCCGTCAGGGCCGCGAGATCGGCGGGTCCCTTTCCGCGGATCCCTTGGAGGAGCGGAAAGGCCTTGACCTCGCGGATCATGGCCGCCGCGTCGCGTTCCGAGAGCGGGACGAGCCGGAAGGCGACGTCCTGATACACCTCGACGAAGATCCCTCCCAGCCCGAACATTATCACCGGACCGAACTGTACGTCCTGCGTGAGCCCGACGATGACCTCGATCGCCGGAGGTGCCATCCGGGAGATGAGGACCCCCCGCAGGGCTGCCTTCCGCGCCCGGCCGCGCTCCGTGAGTTGCCGGTAGGCGGACTGCACCGTGGGACCGTCGGTGAGGTTCAGGAGCACGCCCCCCGCCTCGGTCTTGTGCACGATGTCCGGGGAGACAATCTTGGCGACGACCGGATAGCCGATCTCGGCCGCGGCGGCCGCGGCCTGCTCGGCGGACGTGACCAGTCGGTGGGAAGGGACCGGCACCCCGTATGCCTCGAGCAGTGCGTAGGCCTCCGGCTCGAGGAGGTGGCGGCCTTCCTGGAGTGCGGCGTGCAGCGCCGTCGTCATGCGCGACTCCTATCGCAGGAGTTCACTCAGGGCGCGGATGCCCCGCTCGGGGGTCGGGAAGACCGGGATCCCCTTCCGGTGAAAGAGGAGTCGCTCGTGCCGCTCGACCTCTGCCCCCCCGAGGTAGATGACGAGCTGCAGAGGATCCGTCCCGACCACCGCTGAGGCGC
>DASRUH010000027.1:0-22635 GCA_035655535.1 Methylomirabilis sp. (SeqCode) | reverse complement strand
TGCGCGAAGACTACATCCGCACCGCCAGAGCCAAGGGCCTCTGGGAGAAGCTGATTCTCACGCGCCACGCCCTGAAAAACGCCATGCTGCCGGTCGTCACGGTCATCGGCCTTGAGTTTGCCTTCCTTATCGGAGGGCTGGTCGTCACCGAGCAGGTGTTTAATCTCAACGGGATCGGGATGCTCTTCGTGGAGGCCGTCACGCGGCGCGACTACACGATGACGCAGGCCCTGGTCCTCCTGGTCTCGTTCACCTTTATCCTGGTGAACTTCGTCATGGATCTGGTCTACGCCTGGCTCGACCCGAGGATCCGCTATCAGTAGGAGGGGCAGATGCCGGAGCCTGTGAGGGCGGCAACGGAGGTCACGGGTGCGAGGGTGAGCCTGCCGGGGTGGCTCCGGATCTCTCTTCGCTTCGCCCAGCAGCGGCCGCTCGGCGCCGCCGGGGCAGTGATCGTGCTGGGAATGGCGCTCGCGGCCCTGCTGGCTGACATCATCGCCCCCGCTGATCCCTGGGCGACGAATTACACCCTCATGTTTCAGCGCCCCAGCGCACAATTCTGGCTGGGCACCGACCCCTTCGGTCGCGACATCCTTTCCCGGATCATCTACGGCTCGCGGACCGCGCTCCTCGTCGGGTTCACCTCGTCCCTCTGCGGGTCGACGCTGGGGGCCGTCATCGGTGTGGCCAGCGCCTACTTCGGCGGCCGCGTCGATCTGCTGGTCCAGCGGCTCATGGACATCCTCCTCTCCTTCCCCCTCATCATCCTGGCCCTCACCGTGGTGGCCATCCTCGGGACCGGGACCGGGAACGTCATCCTCGCCATCACCGTCCCCATGATCCCGCGCTGTGCCTTGGTCACGCGTGCCAGCGCCCTGGCGATCCGCGAGACCCCGTATGTCACAGCGGCCCGGGCCATGGGATTCGGCCACGCGCGGATCATCTTCCGCCACATGCTTCCAAACGTCATGGCCCCGTATCTGATCCTAGTCACCGCCTTCCTGGGTCAGGCCATTCTGCTCGAGTCCTCCTTGAGCTTTCTGGGTCTTGGGGTGGCCGAGCCCACCCCGGCCTGGGGCCTCATGCTGCGGGGGGCCGCCGTGGAGTTCGCCGAGCGGGCCCCCTGGATGGCGATCTTCCCCGGCCTCGCGATCAGCGCCGCCGTCTTCGGGTTTAATCTCTTCGGCGACTCCCTCCGGGACGCGCTCGACCCCAAGCTCCGCACCGGCTGAGCATTCCCGTCAGGGAGATGGCCCTCGCCCGTGCCGGTAGCGATCTTGACGCCCTCCGCCTTTTCCGATAGCATGACGGGGCCTTCTCGCATGTCCGGGCGACGCGCGAAGAGCGGGAGAGTCCGCCGATGACGCAGTTTTACCTGATCTTCGCCCTCTTGCTGGCCACCCTGGTCGCCACCTTTGCCGTCCAAAACGCCGAGAGGATCGAGGTGCACTTCCTCGTCTGGAGCTTCGAGAGCTCTGTGGTTGTCCTGATCCTGGTCTCCGCGGGGCTGGGGGCCCTGCTCGCCGCCCTCATCAGCCTCCCCCAGGCGGTCAAGCTCAAGCGCCGGCTCCGGGAGAGTGAGGCGCGGCTCGTGCGTCCTGCCGAGCTGGGGAGCAGGTCGGAGGGGGGCGACGTGCCCCGCGGGCAGGAGTAGGGGATCTCCCGGTGTGCGATGCACCCATGGGCCTCGGTGAGATCCGCGGATGACGCCGTCTCGCCCCGGGTGGAGGGCGCTCGTCACCGGGATGCTCTTCATGGGTGGGGTGCTCAGCGGATGTGCCGGCAAACCCATCCGGGATGGGGTGTACGTCGACGAGGCCAAGGGTTTCCGGGTCCGCGTCCCGCGCAACGGGTGGCAGGTCGTAGACGCGCGCGGGGCGGACCTGGCCTTCCGCGATGTCCCCTCCGAAGCCCGCTTGGCGGTCTGGGCTCGTTGTCCTGAGCCGGAGGCGGGTCCCCTGACGGTGCTGGCCCGCCACCTCTTCTTCGGGCTGCGGCAGGTGGAGTGGCTGCGACAGGGTGAGATCCTGGTGGACGGCGTGGCGGGGCTCGAGACCGTGGTGAAGGGACAATTCGAGGGGGTGCCCATGCAGGTCCGGAGCGTGGTGATCCGCCGGAAGGGATGCCTCTATGACCTCCTCCTCGTGGCGCCGCCGGAGACCTTCGGGGCGCAGGACACGGACTTCGACCACTTCCTCAAGGGCTGGCAGTTCCTTTCCGACTCGCCGTGAAGGGCGTGGCGCTCACACGCGGACTCCTGCTGATCCTCGGAGGCCGGGTCACCGAGCTGCTGCAACAGCTCGGTGACGTAGCGCTCCTCACGGGACGGACCCTGTACCACGCGTTCAAGCCTCCCTACGAGCTGCGCGCCCTCATCCACCAGATGGACCACGTCGGGGTCAAATCGATCTCCATCTGCGCCATCGCGGCCGTCTTCACGGGGCTCGTCCTCGCGCTCCAAACCACCTACGGCCTCGCCCGCTTCGGGGCCAAGGCGTATGTGGGGATCGTGGTCTCCTTGTCGATGGTGCGGGAGCTCGGCCCGGTCCTCACAGCGCTGCTGGTGGGGGGCCGGGTGGGATCCGGGATGACCGCCGAGCTGGGCGCCATGAAGGTCACGGAGCAGATCGACGCCATGCGGGCCCTGGGAGCCAATCACATCAAGAAGCTGGTGGTCCCCCGCGTCCTGAGCGTCATGCTCGTCCTGCCGCTGCTCACGGTCCTGGCCGACGTCCTGGGGATTCTCGGCGGCATGGTCATCTCCCAGTACGAGTTTCACGTCGACGGCTACCTGTATCTCACGACCATCTGGCGCAATCTCCGGTTGGCGGATGTGTTGAGTGGGTTGGGCAAGACGGTGTTTTTCGGATTTCTCACCGCGATCGTCGGTTGCTACAATGGATTGGAGGTTTCGGGGGGGACCGAGGGGATCGGCCGGGCGACCACGGCCACGGTCGTCACGTCGGCCATCCTGGTGCTGATCTCGGATTTCTTCCTCACCAAGTTCTTCTGGTGGTTGGAGTTGTTGGCCTGATGTCCGGTGCCGTTCAGCTCCGTCAGCTCTACAAGGCTTTCGACGGCAATCAGGTCCTCCAGGGGGTGGATCTGACCATCGAGGCGGGCGAGATCCTGACCATCCTGGGGGGGAGCGGTACGGGGAAAAGCGTCCTCTTGAAGCTCATCATCGGGCTCCTCAAACCGGATGCGGGCGGGATTCTCATCGAGGGCCAGGACATCGTCCCACTCCGGGAGGAGGAGCTGTTGAAGGTGCGGCAGAAGGTCGGCATGCTGTTTCAGGGGGCCGCCCTCTTCGACTCGTTGAGCGTCAAGGAGAATGTGGCCTTCCCCCTCCGCGAGCACACCCTGATGGCCGAGGCCGAGATCGGCAGTCGCGTCGCGGAAGTCTTGGCGCTGGTGGGGATGACCGGGATGGAGGAGAAGTTCCCGGCGGAGCTGTCGGGCGGCATGCGCAAGCGCGTGGGGTTGGCCCGCGCCGTCGCCCTGACGCCCCGGGTCGTCCTGTACGATGAGCCGACGACGGGGCTGGACCCCCGCAACATCGACAAGATCAATGAACTGATCACCGCCCTGCGGGCGAAACTGCAGGTGACGTCGGTCGTGGTGACCCACGACCTGCAGAGCGCGTTTCGGATCTCGGACCGGGTCGCCCTCCTCTCCGGAGGACAGATCGCGGCCACCGGCCCTCCGGGCGAGATCGCGCAGCGCGATGATCCGGTGGTCCGGGAATTCCTGGCGGGCCACCTGTAGCAGTTCACAGTTCATCGTTCACGGTTCACAGCAAGGCTAATCATGATGTTGGCACTATTCGTGAGCTGTGAACAGTGAACCGTGAACCGCGAGCGAAGTGGAGCGCACATGCGGGAACGGGAGCTTCTGATCAAGCTGCGGGTCGGGATGTTCGTCCTCGTGCTCTTCCTCTTGTTCGTGGTCTTCGTCCTGACCATCGGTATTCAGACGCGCATCTTTGAAGAGCAGTATGCCCTGCGCGCCGCGTTTCGGGACATCCAAGGGCTGGTCGTGGGCGCCCCGGTCCGCCTCGCCGGGCTCACCGTGGGCAGCATCCGGCGGATCAGCTTCGAGTCGGATATCGGTGATCCGCGCATTCATGTGGAGGTGGCCGTCAACCGGCACTTTCAATCCCGCATCCGCGACGACTCGGTCGCCACCATCGGGACCATCGGGCTGGTCGGGGACAAGGTCTTCGATATTACGGTCGGCAGCGCCGGCGCCACGATCCTCGAGCCGGGGGGGAGGCTCACCGTGATGGAGCCGATCGATTTCACCCGGCTGGTGTCGCGGGGTGGAGAGGTCCTGGAGCGCCTGGTGGGCGCGAGCGAGGCCCTGCAGTCGATCCTGAAGAAAGTGGAGGGGGACGAGGCGGGCGGTGGCTTGGTGCAGGAGCTGACCGCGACCGTGAAGAGCCTTCGCCGGCTCACGGAGCAGGCCGAGCGCGGCGATGGGTTGCTCCACGCCCTGATTTTTTCGGAGGGGGGGAAAGACGTGGTCGCGGACATGCGTGGGACTGTGGCGGGGCTCCACCGGGTGGTGGGGCGTCTCGAAGCGGGGGAGGGACTCGCAGGGGCGCTCATGTCGGGTCCCCGTGGCGCCGAGATTCTCGAGGATCTGCGGATCGTCGTGGGCGACTTGAAGCGGATCACCACGGCCCTCGCGGATGGGGAGGGAACGGTGGGGGCGCTCCTCAAGGACCCGACGGTGTACGAGGACCTGTCCAGCCTCCTCCGCGGGGCGGAGCGCAACTGGATCCTCCGGGGCCTGATCCGCTCCAGTGTGCGCGGTGGACGGGATGCGGTGCAGGAGGAGAAGCGGTGACGCCTCCGAGATCGCTGCAGCCCTCCGTGCGGCACCCGGGATACTCGATTCTGCCGTTGGGACGAGCCCTTGCCCTCGACCTGCCATCCCCGCAGCCGGCGGTCGCTTCCTCTTTCGGCGGCACCTCGGTCCTCACGCCTTGATGCGATCCACGCCTCAGGTCCCTCACCGCGGCGTTCGCAGGTCTCCGGATCGGCGGGGGCAGACGGGTTGCGTGTCCCGATCCGCAGCGGCCTTCCCATGTCCCGGGAGCGACGCCGAAGGGATCGTCACACGACCCCGCACCCGGCCGGAGGCCGGGAACCATCTCGCAGGGCGCATGCCGCTCAGTGGGGACGGGTGGTGAGCAGGGCAGTCCGCATCGCGGTCCGCATTCTTCTCGGCCTGCTCGGGTTCGTGATCCTCGCCGTCGCGATCCTCCACCTCGCGATATCGACCGAGGCGGTCCAAAAGCGGGTGCGGGCGCGCCTGGAAGCGCTTCTCGGTCGCGAACTCGACCGGCGGGTCCAGATCGAAAAGATCACCGTCAGCACTCTCCTCACCTTTCTCGAGCTGCACCAGATCGTGGTGAGCGGCCGGGGCGACACTCCGCTCGTCGAGGTGGGTCACGTCCGGATCTATGTGGATCTACCGAGCCTCCTGCACCGCGGACCCGTCTTCACCACAGTCGTTCTGGTCCGTCCTGTCTTCCATCTGTCCGCAGGAGCGTGGGCTGCGGACGGCCGGCCGGAGGATCAGCGCCACCCACCCACCCGCATTCCTGTTCGGGCAATCCTGGGGCTGCCCGTGGATCGCGTGCAGATCCGGGATGGACAGGTGTTCTATCGGACGGGGGACCGGCAATGGTCCGGCCGGGGCCTCGAGGCCGATCTGTGGCGCGTGGAGGGAGAGATCCGGAGTGCGCTGCGAATCGCCGAGGGCGTCATCGATCTTCCCGGGCAGCCGCTCCGGTGGCGGGATCTCCAGGGTCGTGTGACCCTCGCCGACGGGACCCTCGTCATCCCGCGCCTGGAGGCGGATGTCGGCGGAGGAAGTCTTGGCGTGTCGGGGCGGATCCACGCCGTATTCGAGGCGCCGGACCTTGCTCTCGACGTGACCGCCACGTTTCCGTTCACCACGATCCTCGGTCTTCCGGGGATCGCCCGGATGGGAGGACGACTGGCCGGGTCGGGAGCGACTCCCCGGTTTGAGGGCGTGGGCCGGCTTGAGGGAGGGGTGTGGCCCGATTTTGGATTCCGGCTGCGGGCGGACCGGGAGGGGATACGAGGCGACGAGCTGGCCTTCCTCACGGTGGCGAGCGAGGTGTCGGGGAGTTTTCATCTCCGGTGGAGAGACTTCCAGTACGCCGCCGCGGTCCGGGGGCGCGGAGTCGCCCTCGATCGCCTGTTGATTCCGGGGTTCGGCCTGCTCCCGGTGAGCGGGACGCTTGCGCTCGACGGGGTGGCCGAAGGCCAGGGAATCAGCCCGAGGAATCTGAAGGGACAGGCGCACTTCGAGATCGGGGGGCTGCGGCGGCGCGGTGAGGCGGGGGAGGGGGGACGGGCGGAGGGGGCGGTGACGGCCCAGGGGGGGCGCGTATCTGTCGAGCGGCTTCAAGTGGAATTCCTCCCCAACCGGCTGCAGATGAAGGGAGCGGTGTGGAAAGAGGTCGACCTCGAGGTGGCGGGAACCTTCCCCCGTGTGGATCTCATCGGTCCGCTCATGTCGGCACAAGGTCTGGGAGGGAAGGGGCAGGTGGCGGGGCGCGTGCGGGGCACCCTGGTGCATCCGACATTCCGAGGGCGCCTCACCTGGGAGACGCCCCGTCTCCTTGGGGTGGATCTGGACGCGATCCGGGGAGAGATTCTCGTCGAAGAACGGACGCTCAGCGCTCCGAGTCTGACGGTCACGAAAGGAAGGAGCAGCGCCCTGCTCGCGCTCCGCCTGGCGGTGCCCGAAAAGGCGGAGCCCCTCGACCTCGCGCACGATCTTCGCGTGGACGCGCAGGGACAGGTCGCCGGGAACCTGGCGGACGTCCTGTCCGTCTTCGTTCGGCGCCCACTCCCGGTGCACGGGCGACTCAGCCTCGACGCGCGCCTCGCGGGGGTGCCGGCGCGCCTCGCGGGGGAGGGCCATTTCGTGGTGCGGGAGGCGACCCTGGTCGGCGAGCCGTGGTCGGTGGTCGAAGGGGACCTGAAACTCGAGCCGGATCGTCTCGTGTTCGAGGACCTCCGGCTGGCGCGCGGGAGCGAGCAGGCGACCGGCAGCGGTGGGCTCCGCTTCGCCGATCTCGAGACCAACTTTCGGCTGATCGCCGCGCGGCTCTCCCTGGACACGTTTCACCTCCTCGCGGGGACGGGACTCACCGGGATGATGCGCGTCGACGCCCAGGGTGCGGGCCGGATCGGCAATCCGCGGATCAGCGGGACCGTCGATCTCACCGCGCTCCGGTACGGGACCCTCCCGTTCGGCAGCGGCCGGGGGAGTTTCCGGGTCGAGGGCCACGCGATGACCGCAGACCTCACCCTCCCCGGGCGCGGATACAACGTGGCGGCGACCCTGCGGGCCACCTCTCCGTACGCGTACGATGTCCGGATCACGCTGAAGGAATCGGAGCTGGCCCCCCTCTTGGCGCTGACCGGCGTCGGGCTCCTGCGGGGGAGCACGGGGACGGGGACGGGGACTGCGCAGGTCGGTGGGGACCTCGGCGCCCCCGGCCCGTCCAGTCTGGCGCTCGCGCTCGAGATCCCGGATCTCCGCGTTCAGGGGCACAGTTTTCACACGACGGTGCCATTGCGCATCGAGATGCGCGAGGGTCTCGTCACCGTCGGGCCGGCCACCCTGTCCGGCATGACGGGGTGGCTCCACGCCCGGGGGCAGATTGCATTCGCCGGAGCCGTCGATCTGACGGTGCGGGGGAAGATTCCGCTTGCCCTCCTCCTTCATCGGCCGGGGACGCTGACGGACGCGACGGGGACCGGAGAGTTGGACCTGGCCATCGCAGGTCCCTGGCTCACCCCCCGCTACGTCGGATTGCTGAAAGTGGCGGGGGGCGGTTTTCGCCTGACGGATCATCCGGACGCCTTTCAGAAGATCGGCGGGAAGGTGAGTTTCGAGGGAGACAAGATTCCCGTCGCGACCCTCGACGGGGAATTTGCCGGAGGCCGGGTGACGGTGTCCGGGTCCGCCGCGCGCAGTCCGGGAGTCGGATGGCGGTGGGTGGTCGATCTGGGGTTAGAGGACGCGGAGGCCGGGCGCGTCTTCCCGCGGATCGGGAAGGGCAAGGGAACCGTGAGCGGGCGGACCCGGATCGCGGGGAGCATCACGGCGGAGGGGAATCGCTGGAGCGCGCTCGAGGAGTCGCTCACGGGGAAGGTCAAGTTGACGATGAAGGAGGGGCGGTTCCGGGGATTGACCGTCCTGACCAACATCCTGCGGGTCGTCAATCTCACCCCGGACCCGGCCGAGGGGATGCCCTACGATTCCCTCCGGGCGAATTTCACGCTGAAACACGGGATCCTCGAGACGCACGACCTGCAGTTCGTCTCGGACACGGTGAAGGTCGGCGGCGTCGGCACCATTGATCTCAGGAGCAGCGAAGTGGATATGCTCCTCGGGGTACAGCCGCTCCGCATGGTGGATCGGGTGATCAATTTCCTCCGGCTGAGCAAGATCCCGGTCCTGGGGCGACTGTTGTTCGGCAAGGAGCGGAGCGTCCTGGTCATCGCCGTCAAGGTCAGGGGGCCGTGGGCCGAGACGGAAGTGGTGGCGGTGCCCGAAGAGTCCCTCGGGCGGGGCCTCTTCGGCATCTTCCGCCGCTTGTTGGAGCTCCCCGGGGAAGCGTCCCCCTCGGAGAAGTCCGGGCGATCCAAGTGAGGCGGTCGTCGCGGTTGACCGCCGCTGCGTCTCTTGATAGTAAAGACCGAGGCGCCATCGGCGATCGATGGACTCCTTCCCGTTCCCCGTGCCGCTCCCTGGTCGTCCCTTCCCTGACGTCGGGTTGGATCCCGGGTACCGCCGCCGTCGCAGGGAGGCGCATCCATGCCGCGGAGGGCGCGTGGCGGTCACGCGGACCCGCGCACCCACCCGAGGCGCCCGGCAAGGTTTCAGTTGCGGTTCGGCCGCGGGTCTGGCAAAAAGGAGGGACTGTCTCCGTGGGGAGCACCCACGGAAGACCGGCGGGGGACGGAGATGCAGCCGACCTATTCGGCGAAGGTGAAGACCCTGGACGAGCTCGTCGCCGCGGTCCGGATCGTCCGCCGTCAGGGTAAGCGGGTGGTCTTCACGAATGGGTGCTTTGACCTGCTCCACCGCGGCCACGTGCGGTACCTCGATCAGGCGAAAGCCCTGGGCGACGTCCTCATCGTGGCCATCAACAGTGACGCGTCGGTGCGTGCGCTGAAAGGGGCGGATCGACCGGTGATGTCCGATGGGGAACGGGCCGAGCTCGTCGCCGCGCTGGCCGCGGTCGATTACGTCGTGATCTTCGAGGAACTCGACCCCGGGAGGGTGATCCAGGCTGTGGAGCCGGACGTGCTGGTCAAGGGGGGGGATTGGCAAGTGGATCAGGTGGTCGGGCGGCAGATCGTCGAGGGTCGGGGGGGGCGCGTCATGACCCTCCCGTATGTCGAGGGGGCGTCCAGCAGTGAGCTGCTGCGACGCATTCGGACGGGCCGGGGATGAGGGCGAGAGGAGTGCTCGATTTACAGGCGCTCGGCCTCGAGGAGCGGCTTCAGGATCTGGCGCTAGAGGGGGGTGTGCTCCGCCTGTCCGGGCTGTGGGGCGGGGCGCGGGCGCTCGTGTTGGCGGCGGTGGCCCGCAGGCTCAAGCGGCCGCTCCTCGTGGTGACGGCGACCCTCAAAGAGGCGGAAGGGCTCACGGCGGATCTCCGCTTCTTCCTCGACCGCGACCGGGTGCAGCTGTTTCCGGAGCCGGAGGTTCCCGCCTTTCAACCCGTCTCGCCCCCGCTGGAGGTCCGGGCCGAGCGTCTGCAGCGCCTCCGGGAGCTCAGGGATCATGCCCTGTCGGCGCTCGTCCTGCCGGTGCGGGCCCTCTTCCGACGGCTGCCCCCGCCCGACGCCCTCGATACGACGACCCTCCACCTCTATCCGCACCGGATCGTCCCGCTGGAGCAGGTCGTCGAGGTGCTCGAGGTCGGAGGCTATCGCGCGGTCTCCCAGGTCGAGCAGGCGGGCGAGTACAGCCGGCGGGGGGGCATCCTGGACATCGGACTGCCGCAGCTCGGCCATCCGGTGCGCCTCGAGTTCTTCGGCGACGAGATCGAGTCCCTCCGGTACTTTGACGTCGGGACGCAGCGGTCGCTCACCGCTCGCGAGCGCGTCGACGGCGCCCACCCCGAGCATGTCGAGGGCGTGACCCTCCTTCCCCTCTCGGAGATCCTGCTCACGCGCGCGTCCCGCGAGGTCGCCCGGCGGCGCCTGGGGTCGCGGACTCCGCCGCTCGTGCGCGAGGCCATCGAGACGGGACGGCTCGCGCCGGGCCTGGAGCGGTATCTCCCCTTTTTCTATCCGGGCACGGTCTCCCTCTTGGACTACGTGAGCCCCGAGACGGTCCTCGTCTGGGACGATCCGGACCAGGGGGCGGCTGCCGCGGCGGCGGCGGAGCGGCACCTGCAGGAGGAGTACGCGCGGCATCCGGGCGAGGGCCTTCCCCCCCTTCACGCGACGCACCTCCGGTGGGCGGAGATTCAGGCGACCCTGGGGGCGCGACCGCGGATCGACCTCGCGCCGTTTCTCCCGGCCCCGGGGCAGGCCGATCCCGGGACGGCCTTCGAGACCACAGAGATCCCGTCGTACCGGGGGCGGTTCACCCTTCTGGTGCGCGACCTCGCGGTGTGGCGGCAGGAGGGTCGCGCCATCACGGTCGTCGCGCGGGGGAGCGCGCAGGCCGAGCGCCTGGCCGAAGTTTTCCGCGAGCACGACCTGGGGGCGACCGTCACCGACGGGCCGGCCACGCCCGGCGAGATCCACATCGTGGAGGGCGGTCTGAGCGGCGGTTTTCACTTCGCGCCGCTCACTCAGACCTATCTCACGGAGGCCGAGATCTTCGGTCCGCGCCGGCCCGTGCCGGTCCGCCGGCCGAGGATCCGGGACGCCCGTCCACTCGCGACCTTCGAGGATCTGACGCCGGGCGACGTGGTGGTGCACGTCGACCATGGCGTCGCCCGCTTCCACGGACTCCACACGCTCACGGCGGGCGAGATGGACGGTGACTATCTCTTGCTGGAGTATGCGGGTGGCGACAAACTCTACGTTCCCGTGCAGAAGCTCCACCTGGTGCAGCGCTACATCGGGGCGGACGCGCCTGCGGGCCGCCCTGCGGCCCTGAGCGCACTGCCGAAGGGCCCCCCGCTCGATCGGCTGGGCTCCACGGCCTGGGCCCGGGCGAAGGAGCGGGTGCGGGCCTCCGTTCGCGCGATGGCGGGGGAGCTCCTCGAATTGTACGCGGCGCGGCAGGTCGCCCGGGGCCATGCGTTTCCCCCCGATACGCCCTGGCAACGGGAATTCGAGGCCGCCTTTCCCTTCGAGGAGACGCCGGATCAGGTCAGGGCCATCCAGGAGGCCAAGAGGGACATGGAGCGGTCCCAGCCGATGGACCGGCTCATCTGCGGCGATGTCGGCTACGGCAAGACCGAGGTGGCGATGCGCGCCGCATTCAAGGCGGTGATGGACGGTACGCAGGTGGCCGTCCTCGTCCCGACGACGGTCCTGGCGCTCCAACATTTCCATTCCTTCTCGGAGCGATTCGCCCCCTTTCCGGTTGCGGTGGAAATGCTATCGCGGTTCCGCACCGCTGCGGACCAGCAGAAGGTCATCCAAGGGATTCGGGACGGGACGGTTGATATCGTCATCGGGACCCATCGCCTGCTGCAGCGGGACGTCCGCTTCCGCGACCTGGGGCTCCTCATCGTGGATGAGGAGCAGCGGTTCGGCGTGGCGGCTAAGGAACGGCTGAAGCAGTATCGCACCGAGATCGACGTTCTCACCCTGACGGCCACTCCGATTCCGCGGACCCTCCATATGTCGATGCTGGGGGTGCGGGACATCTCCACCATCGAGACCCCCCCGGAGGACCGATTGAGCATTCGCACCTACGTCACCCGATTCGATCCCGAGGTGATCCGGCAGGCGGTTGAGGAGGAGCTGGATCGCGGGGGCCAGGTCTTCTTCGTCCACAACCGGGTGGAGAGCATCCACGCCATGGCGCGGTTTCTCAAGCGGCTGCTCCCCCACGTGAAGATCGCCGTGGCGCACGGACAGATGCCGGAGGAGGCGTTGGAGCGCGTCATGTGCGATTTTTACGCCAGACGGTATCAGCTCCTGTGCTGCACCGCTATCATTGAGTCCGGCCTCGACGTCCCGACCGCCAATACCATCATCATCAACCGCGCCGATCGATTCGGACTGGCCCAGCTCTACCAGCTCCGGGGTCGGGTCGGTCGGGACCGGTTCCGAGCGCATGCCTACCTCCTCGTCCCGCGCGAGGAGACCTTGAGCGAGAGTGCCCGGAAGCGATTGCAGGTCGTCGCGGAGCTCACCGAACTCGGCTCCGGCTTTAAGATCGCTGCGCGCGATCTGGAGATTCGGGGGGCGGGAAACCTCTTGGGGGTCGAGCAGCACGGACATATCAATGCGGTGGGGTTCGACCTGTACTGTCAACTGATTCACGAGGCGATCCAGGAACTGCGGGGGGCGGATCACGAGGTCGTGGTGGATCCGGTCCTGCGGCTGCCCATCGAGGCGGTCATCCCCGAGACCTATGTGGCGGATCCCGTCGTCCGGCTCGCCCTGTACCGCCGCCTTTCGGCGGCGGCCTCCGCCGAGGAGCGCGCCGAGCTGGCCGCGGAGTTGACCGACCGGTTCGGCCCCCTGCCTCCGCCGGTGGCGCAGCTCCTGACGGTGCTGGAGTTGCGCGCGGCGGCCCGGTCCCTCCGCATCCGCGAGATCGATGCCCGACGGGAGGTCATCCGGGTTGCCTTCGGGCCGGCGCCCCCCGTCCCGCCGGAGCGGGTCGTCGCGCTCCTGCGCGAGATGGGAGGGAACCTGCGGTATGTGCCGGAGGACACCTTGGAGCTCAGGTGCGCCTCCGCCTCCCCGCTCGAGCGGATGGCGCAAGTGCAGGCGCTCGTGGACCGGATGCGCCCCCCGTCCGAGGCGGCCCTCCAGACCGCGGGAGGCTCGTGATGGGGCGGAACGGCTGGCTCCTGGGTGTGCTCCTGCTCGGGGGGACGACGGCGACGGCAGGCCAGGGAGTCCTCATCGATAAGGTCGTAGCGGTCGTGAACGACGAGGTCATCACCCTGAGCCAGCTCCAGAAGGAAGGCAAGCCCCTCATCCAACGGATCCGCGAAGAATTGAGGGGCGACGCCCGGGCCATGCAAATGCAGATCACCCAGCGGCAGATCCTCGAGGCGTTGATCCTCCGCCGGCTGCAGCTGCAGGAAGCCAGGCGGGAGCGGGTCGCCGTGGAGCAGTCCGAGGTGACGGCGACGATCGAGCAGATCAAGAAGCAGAACGGGTTCGTGACGGATGCCGAGCTGGCCGCGGCCCTCCTGCGGGAGAATCTCACCCTGGAGGAGTTTAAGGTGAAGATTTGGGAAGAGCTGGTGGTGGATCGGCTTCTCACGCGAAAAGTACGGACGAGCGTCGTCGTGTCCGAGGACGAGATCACCGCGTATTACCAGACGCACATGGGCGAGTCGCGACAGCTCCCGTCGGTGCGGATCCGACACATCCTGATCCGCCTTCCCGAGGACTCCTCCGCTGCGGAGCTCGCCCGCGTCAAGGCGCGCGCGGCAGAGGCGCTCGGCGAGCTCAAGGCCGGGGTCAGCTTCGCAGAGGTCGCCGTCCGCTATTCCGAGGGGGCGACGGCCCGGGAGGGCGGGGACCTGGGGATGATCCGGAAGGGCGACCTGGATGCGGCGCTGGAGGCGGTGGCGTTTTCGCTGGCGCCGGGGGCCACCAGCGACGTGATCCAGACCGCCGCGGGGCTTCATATCATCAAAGTCGAGGAGCGGACGTTTGGCGACACCCCGATTGCCGAGGTGCGGGCTCAAGTCCGGCAACGCCTCTTCGGGGAGAAGGTGACGCAGCGGATGAACGCGTATTTTGCCGAGCTCAAGCAGAAGGCCTACATTGACGTCCGCCTGACCCCCTAACTCACGGATCGTTCAACGTGCAACGTGCAAGGTTGAGGGGCGGAGCGGTCCACCTCGGGCCGCACTTCTATCCCCGTTGAACGTTGCACAGTGAACGTTGAACCAGGAAGCGGTTAGGCGAGGGGGAGGTCGGCGGAGGCATTGAGGTCGAGGGGCGCGACGTCCCCCCGCTGCAGGCGGGCAGATCCGGCCGCGGCGATCATCGCCGCGTTGTCGGTGCAGAGTTCGGGCCGCGGCCAGTACACTGCGATGCCGTCCTGCAGCGCCCGGTCCGCAAGGTGCTGCCTGAGCGTCTGATTGCACGCGACCCCGCCCGTCAGGAGGATCCGGCCGGCCCGGACGCGATTCGCCGCTTTGATGGTGTTGCGCGTCAGGACGTCCACCACGGCTTGCTGAAAGCTGACGGCGATGTCCGCGACGAGTTGCGGATCGAGGCGGTCGGCTTCGGGATCCGCTCGCCGAATGCCCCCACCCCTCCGGGGCACTCGGTGGCGCCGTGCCTCCAGCGCGTGGATGACCGCGGTCTTGAGGCCGCTGAAGCTGAAGTCGAGCGATCCATGCCCGAGGATCGGGCGCGGCAGGGGGACCGCCCGGGGGTCTCCGGTCCGCGCCGCCCGCTCGATATGGGGACCGCCAGGGTACGGGAGACCGAGCAGCGTCGCAACCTTGTCAAATGCCTCTCCGGCGGCGTCATCTCGCGTGGCACCCAGCAGGCGGTACACCCCCGGGCGCTCCGCGTGGTAGAGATGCGTATGTCCCCCCGACGCCACCAATGCAACAAAAGGATACTCGAGTTGCGGATGCTCGAGCAGGACAGCGTACAGGTGGCCCTCGATGTGGTTCACGGCCGCCAGCGGCTTCTGCAGGGTGTAGGCGAGCGCCTTGGCGGTGGACACCCCGACGAGGAGCGAGCCCACCAGGCCGGGACCGGCTGTGACGGCGAGCCCGGTGAGATCGTTGAACGCGATGCCCGCCTCCTGGACCGCCAGGCGGATAACCGGTGCGATCATCTCGAGATGGCAGCGGGACGCCAGCTCGGGGACGATCCCACCGTACAGGGCATGCACCTTCGCCTGGGAAGCGACGATGTTGGACCGGATCGTGTCCCGGCCTTCCACCACCGCAGCCGCGGTTTCGTCACACGACGTCTCGATCCCTAGGACCAATTCCGCCATGTCAGCAAAAAGCGAATGGTGGCTGGTGACTGGTGATTGGTGACTGGTGACGCCCCAGGAAAAGAGCGGTTCTTCCGTCGCAAACACCAACCACTAATCACTAACCACTAGCCACTGATTATGTGAGCCGCTAGCCGGAGGCGACCTTCCCCGCGGGCCGTTCGTAGATCAGGATTGCCTTCAAGACTTCCACGGCGCGGGCCAGTTGCGGGTCGGTCTTGGGATCGGGGGCGCTCCGGCCGAGGGGCCGCGACGTGTCTCCCTCCTGTTCGCCGATGGTCTGCGGGCGCCGGTCGGGCGGGGTCTCGCCCTGGGCCGTCGTCGCCGGTTTGGGCGGCTCGACGATGATGTCCGGCGTCACACCCGCCCCGTCGATGGCGCGCCGTTTCGGCGTGAAGTATCTGGCGGTCGTGAGCCGGAGACCAGAGCCGTCATTGAGGGGGATCACGGTTTGGACCGTTCCCTTGCCGAAGCTTTGCGTGCCGACGAGGATCGCCCGCTGGTGGTCCTGGAGCGCGCCCGCCACAATCTCGGACGCGCTGGCGGAGCCGCGATTGATGAGCACCACCATGGGGAAGTGTTGCGGATCGTCCCGTTCGTCCACGAAGCGGAGACTTTGATTCTTGGCCCGGCCCTCCGTATACACGATGAGCTTTCCTTTATCCAGGAAGAGATCTGCCATCTGCACCGCCTGATTCAAGAGGCCTCCGGGATTGTTCCGGAGGTCGAAGATGAGGCCGCGCAACCCTTTCTCGCGCAAGGCCTTGAGCTCGTCTTCGAGGTCGCGGGTGGTGCGTTCCTGAAACGAGGCCACCCGGATGTAGCCGACGCCGTCCCCGAGGTCCGCTGCGCGAACACTGTGCACTTCGATGATGTCGCGGGTGATGGCGATGTCAAAGGGTTCCTGGCCCTCGCGGAGGATCGTGATGGTGATCTTGCTCCCCTGGGGTCCCCGGAGCTTTCGGACCGCTTCGACGAGCGTCATGTCCTTGGTCGGGGCGCCGTCGATGCGGGTGATCCGGTCCCCGGAGTGGATGCCGGCCCGGTCGGCCGGCGTCCCTTCGATGGGGGCGACGACGGTCAGGTGCCGGTCTCGGACCGTGATCTCGATCCCGAGTCCGCCGAAGCTGCCCTGGGTTTCGATCTGCATCTCCTTAAAAACGTCGGGCGGCATAAAGGAACTGTGCGGATCCAGGGTCTCGAGCATGCCGCGAATCGCCCCGAAGATCAGTTGTTGGGACTCGGTCTGCTCGACGTAGCTGTTCCGCACCAGGGTGAGGACCTCGCTGAACACCTTCAGCGTCTCGTACGCCTCCTCCGTCGCCACGACCCGGTGGTTGACCCCGCTGGTCATGGTCAGCACGGTCAACAATGCGATCACCAGCATGAATCGGATCCGCCCTGTGTGTCTTCCGGAGACCATTGTGGCTCCTCCTCTGCCCGCCCGGCTGCGTGTCCGTGGACTGGTCCGTGGGATATACAAGAAGTATACCATAGCGGCGACGGGGTGGAGAGCATCTCAGGGGCGCGGGGAGAGCCACACGAGGGGGTCCTGCGGTTCCCCCCGGTACCGCAGCTCGAAGTAGAGCTGAGGGCCTTCGAGCGATCCGGTCTCCCCTACGCGCGCGATCGTCTGGCCGGACCGTACCTTGTCCCCGGTCTCGACCAGGAGTTCCGACGCGTGGGCGTACAGGGAGTAGAAGTCGTGGCCGTGATCGACGACGAGGAGCCGGCCGTAGCCGCGGAACCAGTCGGCGTACAGCACCGTGCCGTCATGGACCGCCTGAACCTGTTGCCCCAAGGGGGCGCGGATGCCGACGCCCTTGTTGGTCGTTGCGGTTTGGTACTTGGGGTGGTGCTGGCGGCCGAAACGGGATGCCAGCTCGCCGCCGGTCGGCCAGGGGAGCCTCCCTTTGAGGGCGGCCAACGGGCCCTCCGGAATGGCCGGCAAGGACTTCGGCGCGGCCTTCGCCCGCTTGCTGAGCTCCTTGATGAGTTCCTGGAGGCGGGCGGAGGCCGCTTCGAGTTCGCGGACCGTGGTGAGGTGGCCCTCCTTCTCCTCCCGAAGTCGCGCCAGCAGGATCCGTTGGCGCCACTTCTCATCGGCGATCGTCTCTTGGGTGGTGCGGACGCGGTTCTGGCTCCGTCCGAGGGCCGCGCGGCGCGCCTCGAGCATCCCCTGCGTCTTATTGAGCGTGCTCACCGTCGCGGCGTACTGCTCACTCAGCGTCCGATCCTGGGCGGTGATGGTCCGGAGATACTTCATGCGCCGCGCCATGTCCGTGAGACTCTCGGCGGAGAAGAGGAGGCGGAGGACCCCGAACTGCCCCTGCTTGTAGAGCGCGCGGAGCCGGCCCGCCCAGCGTGCCCGGACATCCTCGCGTTGCCGCTCGGTACGAGCGATTTCCTGCTTCAAGTCGCGGAGCGCCCGTTCCTCGGTGCGCAGGTCCCGCTCGAGGGTGGTCAGCTCGCTGGTTCGCTGTTGGAGCTGCTCGGCGATTTTCTTCAGCGTCTCCTCGACGGCCGCCTCCTTGGCGGCAGTATCCTGGGCCTTCTTGCGTTCCTCGGCGATCTCCTTCTTCAGCTTCTCGAGCCGCTGTTTCTTCTCGCGGAGGGTGCCGTGCTCTTTGGCATGCAGGCCGCTTCCCAGCAGGAGCCAGCTCGCGCACCCGATCGCCACCGCGATGCGCCGGTGTGCCATGCGCCTTACACCTTCAGGAAGCGTCGGACCGCCACGAAACTCCCCACGCCGCCGAGGAGGGCGCCCGCGCCGACCAACGCGATGCGGATCTCCATCTGGAGGAACCGGCCCCACTGCGGTTCGGCGAAGATCAGGGGAGCAGACGCCCCGAGCTGCGTCATGGTCGCGCGGAACACGACGTAGAGAAGGGTCAACGCCAGGGCGGCCCCCACCGCGCCATGGAGGGCGCCCTCGAGGATGAGGGGGATCTGGATGTAGGTGCGGGTCGCCCCCACGAGCCGCATGATCTCGATCTCTTGGGCGCGGGCGTGCACCGCCAGCCGGATGGTGTTGGCCACGATGAAAAGGGACGCCATCCCCAACACCGCGCCGATGACGATCGCCACGATCTTCATGACCTGGATGAGACTCGTCAGGCGCTCCACCCACTCCTGTCCGTAGAGGACATCATCCACCCCCTCCATCCGTTTCAGCGACGCGGCGAGTTGTCCGAGGGCGTCGCCCGTTTGATACTGCTTCTGGATCCGCAGGTGGAAGGAGGCGGGCAACGGATTGTCCTTTAGCCCCTCGAGCAGACTCTCCTGGCCGCGCAGCTGTCGCCGAAAGTCACCCAGGGCCTGCTCCTTTGAAAGAAAGGTCACCGCCCGCACGGCCAACTCGCCGTCCAGGCGCTTGCGGACGAGCGTGAGTTGCTGCGGTGTGATGTCGTCCCGGAGGAAGACGACGACCTGGAAGTCCTCCGCCCACTGGGCCACGACCGTGCCGAGATTGATGGTCAACAGCAGGAAAATGCCGGTCACCAGAAAGGCCACGGTGATCGCCCCGATGGAGGTGACCACCCCCCAGGCTCCCCGCCGGACGCTCCGGCAGGTCTCGTACAGGAAGTGCCGCAGCCGCTCCCAGAACATCGGCTAGGGGACCTCCTCGATGAGCCGTCCCTCCTTCAGGATCAGGGTGCGGTGGCCCATCTCGGTGACGAGCCTGGGGTTGTGGGTTGCGACCACCACCGTGGTCCCGCGGATGTTGACCTCCTCCAGGAGGCGGATGACGTCCACCGCCAGATCCGGATCGAGGTTGCCCGTCGGCTCATCCGCGAGGAGAATGGCCGGGTCGCTCATGAGGGCCCGGGCGATGGCGACGCGTTGTTGCTCCCCACCCGAGAGCTTGTACGGGATCTGGTCGGCTTTCTGGAGGAGGCCGACCTCCTTCAGGAGGCGGCCGATCTTCCGCCGGCTGATGGCCTCGGGCATGCCGAGCACCCGGGCGACCAGGTGCAGATTGTCATACACGGTGCGGTCCATTAGGAGCTTGAAGTCCTGGAAGATGACGCCGATGCTGCGCCGCAGGGCGGGGAGCTTGCTCTCGCGGAGCTTCACGACGTTGCGGCCGTTCACGAGGATCTGGCCGGAGGTCGGCAGTTCGTCCCGGAAGATGAGCCGCAGCAGGGTCGTCTTGCCCGCGCCGCTCGGACCGCAGAGGAAGGCGAATTCGCCCTTCTGGATGTCGAGCGTGATCTCCGAGAGGGCGACGACGTCCTTCGGGTAGATCTTGGAGACATGAAACATCTGAATCATCACGTCTCCCCGATGCGCGTGCGCGGCGTCATCGCCCGAGGCTAGCGCGTTCCCCGCGGTTTTGCAACCCCAAACTCCGCCCCTACCGCGTGCCGGAGCGGCACGGAGGGCAAATCCGCTGGAGCGTCGAAGGATCCTCCGCATGGGTCTCCCGCCAGGTACGACCGCGTGAGGGAGCGGCAGGACGGCATTGACAGGCCCGGGGCGGTTCTTTACCATGAGGGCGACCCCCGAAGATAGGAAGCGCTATGACCATGGCAAACATCTCCCCGTCGCCGGCGCCGCGCGGCCGGCGCATCCCCCTCTCGCAATTTTGGCTCGATTGGCGTATCAGCCTCTTCTTGGTAGCCGTCTGCGCCCTGGTCCTCGGGGCGGGCCTCCTCGCCCTGTGGGGCTGGCGCGCCGCACCACCGCCGGTGACGCACGCCTCCCCGGCGATCCATCGGGAGCGGGGGGAAGTGTACGAGAGACTCGGCAAGCTCGAGGAAGCGATCGGCGAGTATGGGGTCGCCCTCGCGCTGAGTCCAACCGACCCGGCGCTCCACCGGGCCCTGGCCGGGCTGTTCGAAAAACAGGGGCGGATCGCGGACGCGATTGCGACGTACGAGCGGGCGCTCGAGCTCGACCCCGCATCGCCGGAGGCGCCCGACATCCGGGGGCGGCTCGAGCAGCTCCGCCAGGCGCGGTGATGCGGCCGGCGCGGCGGTGTCGAGTCCGAGGAGTCCCGATGCACCCGCAGCTTTCCCCGAAAAAGGAGACCCCCGATGTCAGCGGACCTCGACCGCAGGACCTTTCTCGCTCTCCTGGGGATTGAGAGCCTCGCCCTGCTCCTCTCCTTGAGCGTGTGCCGGGCCGAGGAGAAAGCGCCGGTGCCCGGGGCGTTGCTCCTCGCCGAGATCCGGACCCCGCCATTCCGCGATTCCGTGGTCCTTCTGTTCGAGCATGGGCCGCGGGGCTCCCTGGGGCTGATCGTCAACAAGTCGGACCATCGGAGTCTGGGCCACCTCATGGCCCAATTGAACCTTCGCTTCCGGGACCGGGCCACGTTCGAGCGCCTCGCCGAGTCCGAGGTCTTGTACGGGGGGCCCGTCGCTCGAGACCAGTCCCTCTCCCTGATCCATACGCCCCCGGGAAAATGGACGCCCGCGTGGACGCTGGGACAGGTAGGGATCACCAGCGCCCCTGAGATGCTCCGCGATCTCGCGGCGGGGACGGCAGAAGTCAAAGAGGTGGTTGCCTGTTTGGGGCTGTCAGGGTGGGCGCCTGGGCAGCTGGGAACCGAAATGGCGGGCGGGTCCTGGCGCGTAATCTACCCGGCCCCCGAGGCATTGCCCGGCCTGCTCTTCGACACGCCCCTCCGGGAGCGCTTCGAGAAGGCCCGCACGTTGCCTGAAGGTCTCCCCCTCAGCATCCCTCGCCAGATGATCTGACGTCACGCGGGGATTACGCCGTTACCTTCGCCAGCGCCTTTCGCAGCTCGGCGGCGGTCACCGGCTTGCTCAGGATGAGGTCGACGTGGGCCGGCTGCTCGCCCGAGGCGATGAGCAGGTCGCCGAACCCGGTCAGGAGGATCACCGGCTTGTTCGGGCTCGTTCGCTTGATGGCGGCGGCGAACTGGTCGCCGCTCATCTCCGGCATGCCGCGATCCGTCACCACCACGTCGAACCAGCCGGCGTGGAACTTCTCCAGTCCTTCGCGTCCGTTGCTGGCGGTCTCCACGGTGTGCGCGTCGAGCGTCAGATACTCGGTCAGGAGCTCGCGGATCGGCGGATCGTCGTCGACCACGAGGACGTGCAGCCGGCGCAGGGGGGCGTGAGTCCCCTCCGGGGCCTCCGCGGCCTCCGTCGCCCCCGGCGTCACATGGACGGGCAGGCGCACGGTCACCGTCGTCCCCTCGGCCGGCGCGCTTGCGATGGTGAGCGTCCCGTGATGCCGCTGGATGATGCCGTAGACCATCGCCAGGCCCAGGCCCGTCCCGCGTTCGCCCTTGGTGGAGTAAAACGGCTCCAGGCAGCGCTGGCGAACCTCTTCGGACATGCCGATCCCCGAATCGCTCACCTCCAGGACGACGTGGGCCTCGGCGGCCCGGGTGCGGACGGTGACGGCCCCGCCATCCGGCATGGCGTCGACCGCATTTAACATCAGGTTGGTCAGGACTTCGCGGAGTTCGGCTTCGTTGCCGGCGACGCGGGGCACCTGGTGGAAGTCGCTGGCGATGCGGACGGTGATCCCGGCCGCCAGCGCCTGGTCCTTCCATCGGGGCTGCGTCAGCATGATGACCTCCTCGGCCAGGTGGTTGAGGTTCACGGGGAGGAAGATTTCGTTTTCCTCGCGGCCGCGGTAGAACTCGCGCAGCCGGCGGACGGTGCTGGCGGCATCCCTGGCGGCGGTGTTGATCATGGCGAGGTATCGGATGACCTTCGGTCTGTCGGCCAACTGTTCCGGGGCGTTGAGGAGCACCTCGGTGAACCCCAGGACCGGCGACAGGGCGTTGTTGAAATCGTGGGCGATGCCGCTCGCCATCTGGCCCAGGGCCCGCAGGCGCTCCTGCTGCAAGATCTGGTGCTGCGTGGCCTGCAGTTCGGCGAGGGCTTCTGCCAGGCGGCGGTTGCTCTCGCGCAGCGCTTCCTCGGCCCGCCGGTGCTCGGTGATGTCGCGGGAGATGCCCATGCAGCCGACGACATTGCCGCCGGCATCGCAGAGCACCGAGGCGGAGAGATACGAGTAGAAGACCTCGCCGTCCTTCGTCTTGTTGGTCACGGTCCCGGCAAAGCTCCCGTATCGGAGGACCGCGGCATGCACCTGACCCCCGTGGGCCGGATCGGCATAGACCAGGTCCACGAGCGTGCCCAGCACCTCCGCCTTGCGGTACCCGAACGCCTCTTCCGCGGCCCGATTGAATTCGACGATCCTCCGGTCGGCGTCCACGGAGACGATCATGTCCAAGGAGCTGTTGATGAGGTTTTCGGCATAATCCTTCGACGCGTGGAGCGCTGCCTCCGCCCGCCGGCGTACGGCGATTTCCCGGGCCAGTTCCTCGTTCGCCAGTTCCACGTGCTGGGCGTGCTCCGCGAGTCGCCGCTGGAAAACCTCGAGGCGCGCCACCGCGTGCGCCTCCTCCCGTGCGCGCTGTTGCTCGCGGCGGACGCGGTTTACCAGGTAGCCGTAGAAGGCGCC
>DASRUH010000026.1:0-5072 GCA_035655535.1 Methylomirabilis sp. (SeqCode) | reverse complement strand
CGCCGCACGGCCAAGGCGCTCGGTCTGAGTACCGAGTCCTCCTATCGCTTCGAGCGAGGGGTGGATCCGGAGGGCGTGGATCGGGCGCTGAACCGGGTAGCACAACTAATCGTGGAGTTCGCCGGCGGCCGAGTGGCGCGGGGCCTGATCGACCTGCGGGCCAAGCGGCCGCGGCCCTTGTCGGTCTCGCTGCGCGTCGAGCGGATCCGGCAGGTGTTGGGTGCCTCCCTCACACCGACGGACATCGAGGGGGTCCTTGCGCGACTCCAGTGCCGGACGCGGCGGCGCGGGCGCCAGGTCCTCGTGGTCACTCCTCCGAGCCACCGCCAGGACCTCACCCGGGAGATCGACTTGGCCGAGGAGGTCGCCCGGCTGAAGGGCTTCGACCAGATCCCCACGCGCCGACCGGCGAGCCAGGTTCGGCCGCTTTCGGTGACTCCCTTCATGGGGATCGAGCGGCAGATTCGCCGGCTGCTGGCGGCGTGGGGGTTTCAAGAAACGGTCAATTTTAGCTTTACACGCGAAGAGCTTCTTGATACGTTACGCCTGCCGGTAGAGGACGTCCGGCGCCGTCTGGTGCGGATCCGGAATCCCCTCGGAGGCGAGGCGGTCTTACGGAGTCTCCTGCTGCCTTCCCTCCTCGAGAATCTGGTCCTGAACGCCGCCCGGGGGAGCACCGACGTCAGGCTCTTTGAAATCGCGCGGACCTTTCGTCCCCAACCCGATGCGGCGCGCCCGGGAGAACCCCGGGTCGTTGCGGTCCTCGTTGCTGGGGATTGGCAGCCCGCCTGGTGGAGGGCGAAGGGAGAGCCGGTGGACTTTTACGGTCTGAAGGGAATTGCGGAGGCCCTCGCGGCGGCCGTCGGGTGCGCGATCGCCCCAAAGGCGGGGACGGATATTTCGTACCTGCATCCCGGCCAGCAGGCGGGGATCGTGCTGGCAGGTCAGGAGGTGGGGTGGATCGGCATGGTCCACCCGGAAGTGCTCCGGAGCTTCGATCTCAAGATCGGGGCAGCGGCCATGGAGATCGACATCGATCTCCTCGACCGGCATCGGCGGGCGGCGGCGCGGTACACGCCTCTGCCGCGGTATCCGGCGGTCTTCCGAGACATGGCGGTGATCGTCCCGGAGCAGGTGGCGGCCGCAGAGGTGGAGGCGGCGATCCGGCGCGCCGGGGGGGCGCTGGTCGAAGGGGTGGGGCTCTTTGATGTGTATCAGGGAAAACCGGTTCCGGCCGGGAAGAAGAGCCTGGCCTTTTCCATCGCGTATCGAGCGGCGGATCGCACCCTGACCGATGACGAGGTGGAGGCGATTCACGAGCGGATCCTCCGGACGCTCGGGCACGAGGTAGGGGGCGTCTTGCGATGATTCTGGAAAGGCTTCAGGACCTTGAGCGCAGGGTCCGAGAAGTGGTGGGGCTCCTCCATGAATGTGAATCGCAGAAGAAGGTCCTGGAGGGGCGGGTCAAGAGCATGGAAGAAGGGCTGAAGGCGGCGGTCGCCGAAAAGACCACGTTGAAGAAGTCCGTCGAGCGGCTAGAGGCCGAGCGGAAAGAAATCCGCGCCCGGGTCGATGAGCTGCTCGAAGAGGTCTCGCGGGTGGAGGCTGCGCTGCAGGCGCGGAGATGACCAATCAAGGCGATGCCGTGGAGGTGGAGATTTTCGGAGAGCGGTACAGCCTGCGGGGGCTCGGCGGAGAGGATCCCGCCTACGCCCAGCGGGTTGCCCGATACGTCGATCAGCAGATCCATGAGGTGGCGGGTGGGACGGCCCTCCTGTCGGTCAAATTGGCCGTCCTCGCATCGTTGAACATTGCGGACGCGTACTTGAAGCTGGAAGAGTGGGTGAAAAGGGAGGAGACCGCAGCGGCGGCGAAGATCCAGGCACTGGAAGCGGAACTGGAAATGGTGCTTACGCGGAAGCCCTCCGGTGGAGGGCGTGACATATGACGACTGAAACCCCCTGCCGTGTTCGTGATGGGGTCAGTTTCCTTGAGCCAACGACAAATGAACGGGAGCCCCTACAGGTGTGCGGTGTGCATGCCCTGGGCTTGGCGAAAGGGTTTACCCTGAGCCTGTCGATAGGGTTTACCCTGAGCCGCTCGAAGGGAAGCCTGAAGCGCATGCGGGGCACCCACCTGCGAGGTCAGGTTCATAAGGAAACCCCCACACGGCACCGAGGCGGGGAGTTTGCACCCTTCCGCTCTCCTGCCGCCGCCCCCGTTCCGCTCTCCCGTCGGGTCTGACCGACCGGCGAGAGACGCTCTGCGCCTCCCCACCCACCGGTAAGGATCCGTTCAATGACATCAAAAGCCTCGGTGCGCGCCGAAATGCGCCGGCTGAGGCAGGAACTTGCGCCGGCCGACCGTGAGGAGCGGAGCCGGCGGATCACGGATCGTCTCTGGGCCCTTGAGGTCTTTGCCCGCGCCCGGCGCATCCTGTTCTACGCCGCCGGGAGTGGGGAGGTGGATACGCTTCCCCTGCTTCGACGGTGGGTCGAGGAGGGGCGCACGCCGATCCTCCCGCGGGTCGAAGGAGAGGCGCTGACCCCGGTGGAGCTGGACGGACTCGGAAATCTCGGGCCTGGATATCAGGGCCTCCTCGAACCGATCCCCGGCAGGGGTCGCGTCGTGCCCTGGGAGGTGGTCGAGGTCGTCTTGGTGCCGGGGTTGGCCTTTGATCTCGAGGGCAATCGCGTGGGCCGGGGCGGCGGGCACTACGACCGGACGTTAGCCCGCCTCGGCCCGAAGACCATTACGATCGGTCTGGCGTTCGATTTTCAAGTGGTCGAACGACTCCCCGTGGAGGCCCGCGATGTCCCGGTCGATCTGGTTGTGACGGAGAACCGGATGATCGCGGGAGGAGAGACCAGAGGAGACTCCACGACGGGGTCTTTGAGGAGGTGACGGAACCGTGGAGATCGCGGGAATGAGCTGGCCGCTCCTGATCGGCCTTGCCATCGTTTGCCTCGCCCTGGGCTTCGTCGCGCGGAATGTCCTGGCCTCGCGCCAGGCCGCGGACGCCGCAGCCCGGGCGAAGACGATTGTGGCGGATGCCGAGAAGGAGGGCGAACGCAAACGGAAAGAGGCCGAACTCGAAGTGAAAGACATGACCTTCCGGGCCAAGGCGGAGCTGGAAAAAGAGGCCCGGGAGCGCCGGGATCAGGTCCAGGGTTTGGAGCGCCGGGTTCTGCAGCGCGAGGAGTCGCTCGAGCGCAAGCTGGATCTGCTGGATCGCCGGGAGCAGCAGATGGGCACAAAGGAGGCTGACCTCGCGCGGCGGGACGAGCAGATTCGGGAGAACGAAAGCAGGGTGCAGGCGCTGCATCACGAGGCGCGGCAGAATCTCGAACGCATCTCGGGGATGACCGCCGAGGAGGCCAAGCGGGTTCTGATGCGCCACATGGAGAGCGAGGCGCGACTGGAAGCGATGGCCCTCATGCGGCGGATCGAGGACGAGGCGAAGGAGGCGGCGGATCGCAAGGCCAAAGAGATTCTGGCCATCGCCATCGATCGGTGTGCATCCGACTTCGTCGCGGAGGCGACCGTCTCGGTGGTCGATCTGCCCAGCGACGAGATGAAGGGGCGGATCATCGGCCGGGAGGGGCGGAACATCCGGGCCTTCGAGAAGGCCACCGGGATCGACGTCATCGTGGACGACACGCCCGAGGCGGTCATCCTCTCGGGATTCGACTCGGTCCGCCGCGCGGTGGCGCGCATCGCCATGGAGCGTCTCATCGTCGATGGGCGCATCCATCCCGCCCGCATCGAGGAAGTGGTGGAAAAGGTCAAGAAGGAGATTGACGAGAAGATCCGGGAGGCCGGCGAGCAGGCGACCTTTGAATTGGGGGTGACGGGGCTGCACGCCGAGCTGGTCCGGCTGATCGGTCGCCTCCAGTTCCGCACGAGCTACTCGCAGAACCAGCTGCATCACACCAAGGAGGTGGCGCAGCTAGCGGCCATCATCGCCACGGAGATGGGGATCGATCCGACCCTGGTCAAGCGCGCCGCGCTGTTGCACGACATCGGAAAGTCGGTAGACGGGTACCATGAGGGGACCCATACGCAGATCGCCGCGGAGTTCGCGCGGAAGTACGGGGAACATCCGCATGTGATCAATGCCATCGCCGCGCACCATGAGGACGAGGCGCCGAACTGCCTGGAGGCCATCATTCTGCAGGCGGCGGATTCCCTGTCCGCGGCCCGGCCGGGGGCGCGTCGGGAGATTCTGGAGTCGTATGTGAAGCGCCTGGAGAAGCTGGAGAAGATCGCCGACTCCTTCAAGGGCGTGTCGAAGTCATACGCGATCCAGGCCGGGCGCGAGATTCGGATCATCGTGGAAAGCGGTCAGGTCTCGGACCCCGAGGCGCAGCAGATGGCCCGGGACATCGCCAAGCGAATTGAGCAGGAGCTGGAATATCCCGGTCACGTGAAGGTCACCGTGATTCGGGAGACCCGCGCCGTCGAGTACGCCAAGTAACAAGTAAGAGGACTGAGGACTGAGGACTGAGGACTGAGGACTGAGGACTGAGTGAAGATCCTGTTCATCGGTGACATCGTTGGCAAGCCTGGGCGGCAGGCCGTCGCCACCCTGCTCCCGGGCCTGCACCGGGAGTACGGCATCGCCTTGACCATCGCCAATGCAGAGAATGCGGCAGGCGGCTTCGGGATCACCCCCTCGGTAGCGGAGGAGCTCTTCCAGGCGCACATCGATGTGCTGACTTCGGGGAACCACATCTGGGACAAGAAGGAGGTGGAGTTCACCCTCGCCGCCGAGCGGCGTCTCCTCCGTCCCGCCAACTATCCGCCGGCCGCTCCCGGCTCCGGCGTGGCGCTGTGGGAGCGGGGCGGGGTGCGCGTCGGCGTGTTGAACCTGCAGGGCCGGGTCTTTATGCCGACCATCGACTGCCCCTTCCGGGTCGCGGAGGAGCAGATCGCCCTGCTCAAGCAAACGACCGACCTGATCGTCATCGACTTCCATGCCGAGGCCACCTCGGAAAAGCAGGCCTTCGCCCGCTTCGTCGATGGTCGGGTGTCGGCCGTGGTGGGAACGCACACGCACGTCCAGACCGCCG